>NZ_JBSVXD010000168.1:0-12498 GCF_054070755.1 Pseudomonas sp. SDO5591_S426
ATCCAATCCCATGTAGGAGCTGGCGCAGCCTGCGATCTTTTGATTTTTTGCTTTAAACCTTCAGAACCAACTTCCCGAAATTCTCCCCGCTGAACAACTTCATCAGCGTCTCCGGGAAAGTCTCCAGCCCCTCGACAATGTCTTCCTTGCTCTTGAGCTGCCCCTTGGCCATCCAGCCGGCCATTTCCTGACCGGCGGCGGCGAACTGTGAGGCGTAGTCCATCACCACAAAGCCTTCCATGCGCGCGCGGTTGACCAGCAGTGACAGGTAGTTGGCCGGGCCTTTGACCGCTTCCTTGTTGTTGTACTGGCTGATGGCGCCGCAAATCACTACTCGCGCCTTCATGTTCAGACGGCTCAGCACCGCGTCGAGAATGTCGCCGCCGACGTTATCGAAATACACGTCGACACCTTTCGGGCATTCACGCTTGAGGCCGGCGATGACGTCTTCGTTCTTGTAGTCGATGACGCCGTCAAAACCCAGTTCATCAATCAGGAACTTGCACTTGTCCGCGCCGCCGGCGATGCCGACCACCCGACACCCTTTGATCTTGGCGATCTGCCCGGCAATGCTGCCCACCGCACCGGCTGCACCTGACAACACCACGGTGTCACCGGCCTTTGGCGCGCCGACATCGAGCAGGGCGAAGTAAGCGGTCATGCCGGTCATGCCCAGTGCGGACAGATAACGCGGCAGGGGTGCCAGTTTCGGATCGACCTTGTAGAAACCGCGTGGCTCACCAAGGAAGTAATCCTGCACACCCAAGGCGCCGTTGACGTATTCACCGACCGCGAAGCCCGGGTTGTTCGACGCGATGACTTTGCCTACACCCAGCGCTCGCATCACCTCACCAAGATCGACCGGTGGAATGTAGGACTTGCCTTCGTTCATCCAGCCACGCATGGCCGGGTCAAGGGACAGGTATTCGTTCTTGACCAGGATCTGACCCGCCGCCGGTTCGCCGACCGGTACTTCCTGATAGGTGAATGTCTCGCGGGTCGCAGCGCCCACCGGGCGTTTGGCGAGCAGGAACTGGCGATTGGTCTGTGAAGTCATGGCAGGCACTCAAGATGAATGAAGCCTTGTTGATAGACCTTCATGGACGATGCCGCAAGTTTGGCTGATGCGGCGAATGCAGGCTGATCCAGTGCAGTGATAGTTGGTACGGCAGTTCCATCACTGCAACTCATGGGCGCCCAACCGGCCTTCTGATAGTGCTGCCGCGTCAGGTGCTGCTGTGGCTAGACTGGGAAAAACGCGATCCCCCGCAAAACTTCTCCACGAGGACATAACAATGAGCATGACGTTTTCCGGCCAGGTCGCCGTAGTCACGGGCGCCGCGAATGGTATCGGCCGCGCGACCGCCCAGGCGTTCGCCGCTGAAGGCTTGAAGGTGGTGGTGGCCGACATGGACACGGCGGGCGGCGAGGGGACTGTGGCGCTGATTCGTACGGCGGGCGGTGAAGCGACCTTCGTGCGTTGCAACGTCACGCTGGAAAGCGATGTAAAGAATCTGATGGATGAAGTGGTCAATACTTACGGCCGTCTCGACTATGCCTTCAACAATGCCGGCATCGAGATCGAGAAGGGCAAGTTGGCCGAGGGTACTGTCGACGAGTTCGACGCGATCATGGGCGTCAACGTCAAAGGTGTGTGGCTGTGCATGAAATACCAGTTGCCGTTGCTGCTGGCACAGGGTGGCGGCGCGATCGTCAACACGGCCTCGGTGGCGGGGCTTGGCGCTGCGCCGAAGATGAGCATCTATGCCGCCTCCAAACATGCGGTGATAGGCCTGACCAAATCCGCCGCCATCGAATACGCGAAGAAAAAAATCCGCGTCAATGCCGTATGCCCGGCGGTGATCGACACCGACATGTTCCGCCGCGCCTATGAAGCCGACCCGAAGAAAGGCGAATTCGCCAACGCCATGCACCCGGTGGGTCGCATCGGCAAGGTCGAGGAAATCGCCAGCGCGGTGCTGTACCTGTGCAGCGACGGTGCTGCGTTCACTACGGGGCATTCGCTGGCCGTGGATGGTGGTGTGACGGCGTTTTAAAACGAGACACTAAATCCATAGTAATCACGAAACCTGTAGGAGCTGAGCTTGCTCGCGATGACGGTATGTCTGTCACATCAATGTTGGATGTGCCGCCGTCATCGCGAGCAAGCTCGCTCCCACAGGTTTTTTGTTTGCCTTGAGCATCCCGGTAGTGTGTTTCAAATGGTTAAAACCAAGGCTTTTAGCGGCGTTGTCGCACATCCCATCGAGCGCTCCTGTGATTAACTGATCCCCGCAGAATGCACAGGAGTTTTCTTGCTCATGGAATTGAGAATCGATCGACAGGCCCCCGTGCCGGTCATACAGCAAATTGTCGAAGCGCTAACCTGCTGGCTCCGTTGCAATGGTGTGGAGCCGGGTGCGCGTTTGCCCTCGGTACGACAAATCGCGCGGATCAACTTGCTCAGTCAGTCTTGTGTCGTCGAGGCCTGTGAGCGTCTTGTCGCGCAGGGGGTGCTGGCGTCGCGTCATGGCGCTGGTTTTGTCGTGGCGGCCACGGCGGCGGTTGCACAAGGGCATCCGGAGGCTGTGTGGCTCGAAGGCGCTGAAGACAAGGAGGGCGCGCCCTCGTGTGAGTTGCAACTGGGCGGTGGAGGGCTGCCCGAAAGTTGGCGTGAAACGGACGATCTGGCTTACGCGATCCGTCAGGTCAGCCGCACCGACATGGCTGGCCTGTTCAGCTATAGCACGCCGCTGGGTTTGCCTGCCTTGCGCGGGCAGATTCTCAAGCGTCTGAAGCGGCTGGATATCTGCGTTGAGGACAGTCAAATCCTGACGACCTCGGGTGCCAGCCAGGCGCTGGACTTGATCGTGCGAGCGTTGTTCAAGCCGGGTGAGAGCGTGGTGGTGGAAAGTCCCGGTTACCCCATGCTGTTCGATCTGCTCAGGTTGCACGGTGTCAGCATGCTCGAAGTTCCACGAACGCCGCAGGGGCCGGACGTTACAGCGCTGGAAGCGTTGCTGCTGAAACACCGGCCGCGCGGACTGTTCATCAATAGCTTCCACCACAACCCTACTGGCTGCAGCCTGACGCCGGGGGTGGCGCAGCAGGTGCTGCAACTGGCGAAAGACCACGGTGTGCTGGTGATCGAAGACGACGTCTACGCAGACCTGCACAATGGCCCCGGCAAGCGCCTCGCGGCACTGGATGACGGCGTGATCTACGTCGGCAGCTATTCGAAAACCCTCAGCAGCTCCCTGCGGGTCGGTTTTGTGGTGGCCAGCACCGAGGTGATCGCGCGACTGGCCGAGGTCAAAATGATCAGCAGCATGGGCGCCTCAAGATTTTGCGAGTCAGTGCTGGCCTGCCTGTTGGCCAATGGCGCCTACCGTAAGTTGGTGCAACGCCAGCGGCAGCGCTTGAACACCGATCGACAAGCGGCATTGCAGCAGCTCGAAGACGCCGAGTGGGAGGTTTTCGGCAAGCCCACGGGAGGTCTGTTCATCTGGGCGCGATCGCGGATGTCGGACTACGCTCAGGTGCGAATACAGGCCCGAAGGTTCGGCGTCGTGCTGTCATCGGCGACGGCATTTGACCCCGCCGGCGCGGCCAATGAATGGCAGCGCATCAATGTGGCGTGTGCCTGTGATCCGCGAGCCCGGGCATTTTTTCAAGCCACCGCTCGGGATCGACCTCAAGCGTTCTGAAAACGACGCAGGCGTAGCTTTTTGCCATTATTCCGACGCCAGAGACTTGTGTTGCCACAGGCCCGTTGCGAATCTGCGTCTACAGATAATGGCAGGGGACTAAGTGCAATGATTTCGGCCGCGCAAGGACGTTTTGCCAACCTCGGTATGGCAAAAAAACTGGGTATCGGGTTTGTGCTGGTGCTGTTGTTGACCGCGCTGGTGGCGGCCATCGGCGTCTGGTCCCTGCAAACCATCAGCCATCGTTTCGACGGGCTCAAGCAGATGTCGTCGCTCAACAGCGGTCTGCTGAAAGTGCGTCTGCTGGAGCAGGAGTATGCCTTGCACGGCAACCCGAAAACCGTCGAAGCCCTGCACCAAGGTGTCGACGGCTTGATCGCCCTGGCGAACGAACTCAAGGCCGCGTCTGCAGCGAATGTGCCGGTGATGAATGATGTCGAGCAGTCTCTCGGCGCCTATCGCAAGGCATTCGACGAGTTTGTCTCGCTCAGCCAGGCCAAGGACCTCGCACTGGAAATGGCCAGTTGGTCGGTGTCCAGCGTGGCCAACAACCTCGACGTGTTGCAGGCCGGGCTTGCCGATGACGGCACCTACACCTTGAAGGATTCCGAGGGCAAGGACGGTGCGCAATTCGTCGAGCAAGCCAACCAGGTCAGTCAGGTTTCCCGGTTGATGCTGCAAGCCATGAACGAAGCGCGCGTGCGCCTGGACCAAAGCCGCAAGGGCGACGACAGCGCGGGACAAGGCAAGATCGAACAGGCCAGTCAGGCACTGACCCAGGCCGAACAGCTGAAAACCACGGTCAAGGATGAGGGCTACCAGACCGTCCTCAATGAAGTGATCGGTCATATCGCCAGTTTCAGCGACAAACTCACCGAGTACACCGGCCTGTTGGAACAAGAAAAAACCGTCTATCAGCAATTGCATCAACGCGCCGCCCAAGTGGTGGAGCGGGTGGATCAGGCCTATGTCGCCGAAGACCAGTCGATGCAGACAGAGCTGAAAAAGAACTCGTTGCTGATCATTGGCTCCTCGGCGCTGGCATTGCTGGTCGGGTTGATTGCCGCGTGGGTCATCACCCGGTTGATCGTGGGGCCGTTGCGCAGTGTGATTTCTGTGGCGCAGCAGATCGCCTCGGGGGATTTGAGCGGGACCATCGAAGTGACCCGCCGCGACGAGATTGGTCAGTTGATGCAAGCCATGCAGCAGATGGGTGCAGGGTTGAGTCATATCGTCAGCGGTTTGCAGGCAGGCATCGAGCAACTGGCCACCTCAGCGCAATCGCTGTCGGCGGTGACTGAACAGACCAACCTTGAAGTCAGCAGCCAGAAGGAAGAAACCGAGCAGGTCGCCACCGCGATGAACCAGATGACGGCCACCGTGCACGATGTCGCGCGCAACGCCGAGGAAGCCGCCGTGGCGGCGCAAACGGCGGACGGCAAGGTTGAAAGTGGTCAACATGTGGTGCGCCAGAGTATGGCGCGGATCGAGCAACTGGCGGATTCGGCCACCTCGGCCAGTTCGAGTATTGAAAGCCTGAGCGCGGAAATCCAGAACATCGGCACGGTGCTTGGCGTCATCAAAAGTGTCGCAGAACAAACCAACCTGCTGGCGCTCAATGCCGCCATCGAGGCTGCACGGGCCGGCGAGCAGGGCAGGGGCTTTGCGGTGGTGGCTGATGAAGTGCGCGCGCTGGCCAAACGGACTCAACAATCGACCGAGGAAATCGAGCGGCTGGTCAGCGCCTTGCGTTTGGCAGCTCAGACGTCGGTGCAGCAGATCCAGAGCAGTGGCGAACTGGTAAAACTGGCGGTCAGTGATGCGCTGCAGACCGAGAGTGCGTTGGGCAGTATTGCGGCGGCGGTGTCGTTGATTCAGCAGATGAACCAGCAGATTGCGGCGGCTGCCGAGGAGCAGAGTTCGGTGGCCGAGGAGATCAATCGCAGTGTCACGAGTATTCGGGCCAGTGCGGATCAGTCTTCGCTGGCGATGCAGGGGAATGCGGCGTCGAGTATCGAGCTGGCGCAGTTGGGGGTTGAGTTGAAGGGGATGGTTGGGCATTTCAGGATTTGAGGCTTTGAACTCTGTGTTTTTCCCACCCCCGGATAAACACCTCCACTCAGCCTTCCGGTGGGGCGGGTGGATCAAAAGCGGCAGGCGAGCTAACGCTCGGCCTGTTGAGTGGTGAGGAGCATAAGTGCACCCCAAACCACTGTGGGAGCTGGCTTGCCAGCGATGGCGGCCTTACAGCCGACCAATCTCTCTCAGACATACGCCGTTCCCCTGTGGGAGCCAGCCTGCTGGCGATGACGGCCTGAAAGCCAACGTATTTCACTCGGATGCATGCACTCTCTAAATCACAGCACAAAAAAAAGCCACCTCCTGGTGGCTTTCTCTTTTGTCGCTGATCAGTCGTAGATCACTTTCTTCTTCCAGTCCGCATCCGCCTCGACGTCTTTGAGGCCTTCGGTCAGTTGGTTCACTTCGCCTTCTACCGGAGCAATGCGGTCCATGACTTGGGCGTTGGCGCGGGCCAGGAGTTTTTCCAGGTATTCCAGCTGTTCGGCGTAGATTTGTGGTTCCTGCTGTTTGCGCAGGTATTGCGCACCGCGTTCGAACGCCAGGCGCGCCTGGCCGGGCTGGTTCTGCTGCAGGGAGTGCTGGCCAAGGTTGTTGAAGAACTCGATGTGCAACAGCACCAGAATATGACGGACCTCGCGGATCCAGCGCTTGGCTTCGTTGGGCGGCAGGAAACCGTCCTGTGCGGCGCGGGTGATCTGGCCGTGCAAGGCTTCAAGAAGGAAGCGCACGTCCTTGGCCTTGGCTTCGGTCTGGATCGGTGCCGGTGGATTGTTGACCGGGATAGATTCGCCTTGGCCCACCAGAGCTTCCAGTTCAGTAATCCGTGCCTTGAGGTTGGAACTGGTCTTTTCCAGGTTCAGCAGGCGTTGGCAGACATTCAGTTCCAGACGTGTCAGCAGCAGCTTGAGCGCCGGTGTCATCAATTGGCCGGGGAAGGTCTCGGTGATCTCACCGCAACGACGCAGGCGATCGTTGAGTTCAACCTTGGTACGGGCCCTTTCCAGCTTATTGTTTTCCACCACATGGTTGATGTAGCCAATGGCGATCAATAATGCGATCCCGGCTACGACGAGCAGGGTGATCATGAGTGGTGTCACCGGTAAGACCTCTTTTTAGGGTTCGCGTGCGAGTGTAGTGGCTTGCTATATAAGCGCCTAGGGCCGCTCGACGAGTTGGATCGATGTGGCTCAATCTGTATCGGCAGCTGTCTGCTTATATAAATGCTGGCATCCAAGAAGCATATTGCCATCATTGATGGCGCCGACTATAACGCCTTGGCGAGTGTCAGAATATAGGCGCCAAACACCGGGCGGCGGAAAATCCGGATTGGTGCCTGAAAGCAGGGCGAAGTCATTGATTTAAATAAATTTATATCAGGGGGTTGACGACCTCTCAATCCATCCATAGAATGCGCGCCACTTGCAGCGTAAAGCACACAGCGAAACGAAGCAGGGAGTGAATGTTGTAGTGTGTCCCCTTCGTCTAGTGGCCTAGGACACCGCCCTTTCACGGCGGTAACAGGGGTTCGAGTCCCCTAGGGGACGCCATTGCGGGAATAGCTCAGTTGGTAGAGCACGACCTTGCCAAGGTCGGGGTCGCGAGTTCGAGTCTCGTTTCCCGCTCCATTTTTAAACAGCGTTGCTTTCGGGCAGGGCTGAGTGAAACCAGAACCAAGTCTTCGGATGCGGATCTGGGCACCGAAACACACACCATGTGTTCCGGGCAGCGTGTCCCCTTCGTCTAGTGGCCTAGGACACCGCCCTTTCACGGCGGTAACAGGGGTTCGAGTCCCCTAGGGGACGCCATTGCGGGAATAGCTCAGTTGGTAGAGCACGACCTTGCCAAGGTCGGGGTCGCGAGTTCGAGTCTCGTTTCCCGCTCCATATTTAACAAAAACGCCGCTCATTGAGCGGCGTTTTTGTTTGTGCGCGATTTGTATGTGCATCACGAAAAAGGCCCGCCAGTCTGACTGAGCGGGCTTTTTCCGTTCAACGCGTTATCAGCTTATTGGTAGATGGAGAGCGCCTCCACCCCTTTAGTCCGACTTCATCCCGAATATCACTACAGGCTTGAATGAAGCGATCAAGATCCTCATCGCTGAGGCCGGAGTTCATCGAGAACCTTATTAATGAACGATTGAGCCCGGTTGCCGGAGAGCAGAAGACTGAGCCGAATATACCTCGTGCTTGTAATGCGTCCCTGAGACGAAGGGTCAACAACTCCAGCCCAGGCTCCAGCGCAACGATCTGTTCGGATCCTGTGCTCATGTCATACCCCAACTGCATGAGTGCAGACCTTGTTCGACGGGTAATTGCACGCAGCCTGTTACGGCGCTCGTCAGCATGCTGTAGAAAATCAGCAGCCTGTTCGAACCAGATCAATTCGTGATCAAGCAGACTTGAGCTGAAAATGGCGGGATAGGACTCCGTGGCAAAGTAGTCCTTGAAACTGCCGGGACAAGTAATCAGGCCTGCACGCCCGGCGAAGGCCTTGGCCAGGCTGACAGTCTGGAAATGGACCTTGTCGAACAAGTAATGCTGCGCGACCAATCCCGCGCCGTGTGGCCCGTGGGTTCCAAGTGAATGGGATTCATCGACGACCAAGACGCAGCCAAGGCGATGCGCAACTTCAGCGAAGTCTTCCAAAGGGCAAAGACTGCCGTTAGTGCTGTAGATCGCATCGACAGCAATGACGCCTGGACCGTGCTTCTTTATCTGTCGCTCCGCATGATCGGCATCGTTGTGCGCAAACACGATTGCATGTGCATGGGCGGCGTGCGCACCTTGCCAGAGCGACATATGTGCATGGATATCCAGATACACCGGTATGTCCCTGCCGGCGATGGCCTGCAGCAATCCCACATTCGCCGCCCATCCTGATTGGCAAAGAATGCTGTCCTGTGCCCCCATGAACCGAGCCAGTCTGTGCTCAAGCCTGGTCATCGGAGTATCCCCGTGAAGAAAAACGGCGGACATCAAGAGTTGGTGTCGTGTCTGAAGGACCGCTT
Organism: Pseudomonas sp. SDO5591_S426; assembly: GCF_054070755.1. Classification (NCBI taxonomy): domain Bacteria; kingdom Pseudomonadati; phylum Pseudomonadota; class Gammaproteobacteria; order Pseudomonadales; family Pseudomonadaceae; genus Pseudomonas; species Pseudomonas sp. SDO5591_S426. The sequence continues at coordinate 8,797 of NZ_JBSVXD010000168.1, forward strand.
GTGCCTGGGCTTCGATCAATTGCTTCTCCGTTGCCAGACACAGATAGTCATTGCTCGACAAATGCAGAGCATCCGGGCCGGGAATGGCGCCGCGCAGCAAATGTTGGCCTGCCCATCTCTGCTGTACGCGCCCCACGGAGTGGCTTTCGATGCGTGCCAGAACAAAATCAGGGAGGTGAGCGTAGTGAGTTCGTTGTGGGCCTTGAGGCGGTTGGTGTAATACAGGCATAGCTGAGCTCCCTTCTGCCGGGGCGGCTTGCCCTGAACGCCAAAGGTTTCGAGTTCTCACTACACGCTTGGATCGGCTGCATGACTACTGTCAGAGTTGACAGTTTTTCCACGTAACCGACGGATGATCACGCTGTACCATATTCGAGGCATTGAAAAGGCCCGCCAGTCTGACTGAGCGGGCCTTTTTCATGTCCTGCGTTTTTACATCGACAGCATCAAACGCCCCGCAAACAAAATCAGAATCACCCCCATGCTGCGTTCGAACCAATGCCCCATGCGCATGAACAGCAATCTGATCCGGGGATTGGAAAAAAACAGCGCCACGATCACAAACCACAAGGCGTTCACAAGGCACATCCACACGCCATACAGCGCCTGAATCTGCAGCGGTGTCGTAGCACTGATGAGGGTGGTGAAAATCGCCAGGAAAAACAGGGTCGCCTTGGGGTTGGTGGCGTTGGTCAGGAAACCGGTGGTAAACGCCTTCAGCAGTGTTTGTTCAACGACCGGTTCATTCGTGTCTTTTTCGCCTTCCAGAACGGTTTTTGGCTGGCTGCGCAACAGACTCACGCCCAAGTAAAGAATGTAGGCGCCACCCACGACCTTGGCCACCGTCAATAACCAAGGGGTGGTGTGCATCAATGCGCCGACGCCCAACAAGGTGTACAGCACATGAACGGAAATACCGGCGCCGATGCCCAGCGCCGTACAAATTCCAACCCAACGGCCGAAGCGCACGCTCTGGCGGATTGTTACGGCGAAGTCCGGTCCGGGGGCGACCACGGCCAGGAAGTGGATGGTCGCCAGCGCCAGGAACTCGCCCAGGTAATTCGAAAGCATCTCAACTCCAGAAGGTCAGGGGGGAAGCAGTGCCGCGATAGCCGACGAAGAAAGAAAGGCTCAAGCGTGGATCGGCCACACCCGGGGTCACCGAGTGCATGCGGCGTGAATTGAACATGATGAAATCCCCGGGCGCGGGGAGGACTTCCAGCGTCGGACTCCCCAGCAGCGTCGGGTCGATGCCGTAACTGTCGCCACGCATTTCATCGAACTGTTCCGGGGAAATGTCGTCGTCCCATATCTGCAATGCGCCGCCCTCGGCGGGCATGTTCAGGTAAACATTGCAGGCGAACTGCGCTTCAAGGCTTCTGGCTTGAAAGCTGTCCGGGGCGTCCTTGGCGAAAATGTCGTGATGGGCGAGAAAGCACACGCCGGGTTTCACTACGCGGGAGAGCCCGACGTACATCTTGCGGCCGTAGAGGTTTTCCAGTTGCGCACCAGCCGGCCAGGACTCGTCGAGCATACAGCGCAGGGTATCGACCGGAGACGCGTAGGGCGCGCAACGGTTGCGCAGTTCCGCGATGTTGCGGGTGGCGCGTTCGAAGTAGTCCTCGATCAGCAGCGGCTGGTTTTCCGCCTCGTAAAACGCCATGCCGATACGGCCGATGCTCGGTGCGTTGATATAGCCTTCAAATCCCGGCGCGAGGATCTTGTCGCCTATCTGCGTCGCCAATGGCGGGGGCAGCCAGCCTTTGACGCGGATGGCGAGGACTTCTTCGTTGACCAGTTTTTTTATGCACGTCTCATCGAGACAATCGACGTCAAGCATCATGTCTTAGGTCCATCTATCAGAGAGTCGACGAAGCCTGCGAATGCAGGCTCCCCCCGGCGTCGGGCAATGGCATTGACGCCATTGTCCAAAAGCTCAATCCACGTGGTAGTGGACGGACAGCGTCCCTTTCTTCTGCGAAAGGGATTCGATCGTGACCGTGCCCAGATCCTTCAGGCTACGTACATGGGTGCCGCCGCAACCGTAGGCGGGCAATTCACCAAAGCCGATTTCCCGCGCGCCTTCGCGCAGCGACGTCAGGCGCGGCAGGTCGTGGGCGATCCACTGTTGAATGCCGTGTTGCAGGGTCTGGACTTCAACTTCTTGCGCCGATTCGGAAGGCTTGAACTGCACGCGTCCTTCGCCAGGCCAGTGATGGCCCTTGATCGGCATCCAGCCCATGGCCTGGACGAAGTGCCCGATCAAATGGCCTGCGGAGTGCAGTCGCGTGTTGAGCCGGCGACGTTGTTCGTCGACGCAGATCCGGGTCATGCCGGTTTTTACCGGGCGGTCGACAAAATGAATGATCCGGTCCGGGTCCTGGACAACTCGCAACACTTGGCTTTCGCCGATCCAGCCGGTATCACAAGGTTGTCCGCCGCCTTGGGGGTGGAACAATGTTGCGCGCAATACCACGGCGAATTCGTTCTCGTGGGGCGTGCATTCCAGGACTTCCACGTTGGCCTTGAGGTCATCACTATGGAAAAAGAGGCGAAGCGTCATGTTCCATGCTCGTAATCAAATTTCTATTTTTTATTATATGAAGCGTCGAATAGCGTGATAATCCGTTCAAACATCAAAGGACTGTTGCGTTGTGAGCATAAATCTTCCACTACTGCTGCTGGGTGAAATGGCGATTTTCGTCAAGGTCGTCGAGACCGGCAGCTTCTCCGAGGCGGCTCGCCAGTTGGGTTCTTCACCCTCGGCGGTCAGCCGCAGTATTTCGCGGCTGGAGAAAGCCCTCGCCACACGCCTGCTGCAGCGAACCACGCGTAAGTTGCGCTTGAGCGATGGTGGCGAGGAGGTATTCAAGCGTTGTCAGGAGATGGTCAATGCCGCTCGCTCAGTCATGGAGATCAGCGGCCAATTCACTGATGAACCTGAGGGCGTGGTGCGTATCAGCGTGCCGAAAGCGGTGGGCCGAATCGTGATTCACCCGCATATGCCGGAGTTTTTACGTCGGTATCCCAAAGTGGATGTGGAGCTGTTGCTTGAGGATCGTCAGGTGGATTTGATCGACGATCACGTCGACCTGGCGATTCGCATCACCGATCGGCCGCCTGCGGGGCTGGTGGGGCGGCAGTTGCTGACGATCGACCATTTGCTCTGCGCGACTCCGGAGTATCTGGCTGAACACGGAACGCCGACTCATCCCCATGACTTGCTCAACCATAGCTGCATTTATCTGGGTGAAACTCCGAGCGATGCGCGCTGGAAATTCAAGAAAGGCAGCAAAACGGTCACTGTCGGCGTACGCGGGCGATATGCCGCCAATCACACGGGAGTCCGTTTTGGCGCGGTATTGCAGCACATCGGCATTGGCAGCCTGCCGTATTTCACAGCGCGCCGTGCCTTGGAGAAAGGGTTGATGGTGCAGGTTTTGCCGGACTGGACCTTTTTGGCGTCGTACCACGGAGGTGCCTGGTTGCTGCATTCGCCAACCCGATACCTGCCTCCCAAAATACGGGTGATGATCGATTACCTGGTGGAGTGCCTGGCCAAGGAGCCGACTTTGGGCAAGCCAGGCAAGTCGGGCAATCTGATGACGGCCGTATCGGAATATGAGTTGCCCGAGAGTGACGGATTGTTCTGAATAAAGATCAAAAGATCGCAGCCTTCGGCAGCTCCTACAGAAGGTACGC
>NZ_JBSVXD010000169.1:0-12420 GCF_054070755.1 Pseudomonas sp. SDO5591_S426
TGCATTGATCCCTGTAGCTGCCGAAGGCTGCGATCTTTTGATCTTGCTGTTAATTAATGGCTTGATTTTTTCTCAACCCACCCCGGTTTTTATATCGTTTGTCGGCCCACCCGCCCTGTCCGACCATGACCTCCAGCGCTCGCTCGCGAGCCCATAACAACAGGAGGTCATCATGAGTTCTTCCACGCCCGTCTGGGCTGCCACCACGCCGCCGAGCCTGCGCGCTTCGCGCCATCGCCGCAGCGGTGAAATCTTCTTTCCTGCCGTGATTGCCGAGTCGCCCCTGAGTGCCGAATTCGACGACGCCGCCCTAAACACCGAAGGCCAGGTCTACAGCTTCACCATCATGTACCCGAGCCCGAAAAGCGGCCTGCCACCGTTCGTGCTCGCCTACGTCGACCTGCCCGGCCCGGTGCGTTTGTTCGGTCGTTTGATCGACAGCCCTGCGCGCCCCGCCATCGGCGAAAAATGCCGGGTGATCGCCGACGACACCTACGGCTTCCTGTTCCAATCCCTGGAGACACGTCCATGACTCAGATGCATGTAATGGGCGGCGCGATGACCGTCTTCGGCCGTCACCCTGGCGTGATGGCACCGGAACTGGCGCAACGGGCGATTCTCGATGCGGTGGCCGACGCCGGTCTGCAATTGGCGGATATTCAGGCCGTGTACTGTGCCAACGTACTGGGCGGGATGATCCTTGGCCAGGTGATCCTGCGCGATCTGGGCCTCAAAGGCATTCCGGTCTACAACATTGAAAACGCCTGCGCCAGCGGCGCCACGGCGGTGCATCTGGCGCGTCATGCCTTGCTGGCCGGCCAGTACGAACGCGTGCTGGTGTTCGGCATCGAGCAACTGACTGCGCTGGGCGGCGGCATGATCCCGATGCAGCGTAACGACCGCATGACCGATCTGTACGCCACGGCCGGCATGGTCTTGCCTGCGGTCTACGCCATGCGCGGCACGCGTTTCCTCCACGAGCGTGACGCCAAACCCGCCGACCTCGCCGCCGTGGCAGTGAAGAACCGTCGTCACGGTTCGCTCAACCCTTACGCCCAGCAACGCACCGAAGTGACGCTGGAAGAAGTGCTCGCCTCGCGCATGATCGCCGATCCGCTGACCCTGCTTCAGTGCTGCCCGTCGCAAGTGGACGGCGCCGCTGCGCTGGTGCTGAGCAGCAAACCCGGGCCACACAAAAAAGACGTGAAAGTGCTGGGTTCGATCATCGTTTCCGGCCTGCGCGAGAGCGGTGACGAAGACATTCTCGACGCTGAAATCACCGCCCGTGCCGCACGCCTCGCCTACGAGCAGGCCGGTGTCGCGCCGAGCGATATCGGCGTGGTCGAGTTGCACGACGCCTTCACCATCGCCGAGCTGCTGTATTACGAAGCCCTGGGTCTGGCCGCGCCGGGTGAAGCCGTCGCGCTGCTGCAATCCGGCGCCACATCGCTGGGTGGCCGAGTGCCGGTCAACCCGAGCGGCGGCCTGCTCGCCAAGGGGCATCCGTTGGGCGCCACAGGCGTAGCGCAAATGGTCGAGTTGTTCTGGCAGTTGCAAGGTCGCGCCGGTGACCGCCAGGCCGGCACCCCGCGCCTGGGCCTGGCGCAATGCACCGGCGGCGGCATCGCCGGGGTCGACCATGCGGCGTCCGCCGTGCACATTCTTGGAGTCTGAAGCCATGAACAACTTTTCTATCGGCCAAGTCGCAGTCGTGACCGGCGCAGCCCGCGGCATCGGGCTCACTATTGCACAACGTCTGGCGCAGCAAGGTGTGTTCGTCTACCTGCTGGACCGCGACGAACAGGCGCTGAACAGCAGCGTCGATGCACTCCAATCGCAAGGTTTACAAGTCGCCGGAATCGCTCTGGACCTGACCGAAGGCGAAGCCGTCAACGCCGCTTTCGTGCAGATACGCGAGGCCCACAATCGCCTGGATTTCCTGGTGAACAACGCCGGCGTGGTGCGCGACAAGCGCTTCCTCAACATGACCGAGCAAGACTGGGACCTGGTGGTCGACACCAACCTGCGTGCGCAATTTCTCTGCTGCAAAGCGGCACTGCCGCTGATGCTGGAAAACAACTTCGGGCGCATCATCAACATGTCGTCCCGGGCCTGGCTCGGCGGTTTCGGCCAGGCCAATTATTCGGCGGCCAAGGGCGGCGTGGTCAGCCTGACCCGCAGCCTGGCCATCGAATTCGCCGCCAAGGGCATCACCGTCAACGCCATCGCACCGGGCATCGTCGACACACCGCTGTTCCAGAGTTTCGCTCCCGAGGTGCAAGCCAAACTCAAGGACACCGTGCCGGTAAAACGCATCGGTACGCCGGATGACATCGCCAACGCCGTGGAGTTTTTCCTCGCCCCGGCCAGCAGCTACGTCACCGGGCAAACCCTGTACGTGTGCGGCGGACGCAGCCTGTCCTCGGCCAGTGTGTGAGGTGAACGCCATGTCAGTCACTTTCGAAACACACGGCGCCGTGGCGCTGATCACCCTCAACCGGCCGCAAGCGCTCAATGCTTTGGACCTGGATTCGCTGCAAGCCCTGCGCGGTCATCTGCTGCAAGTGCGTGACCGTCGTGACCTGCGCGCGGCGGTGATCACCGGCAGCGGCGAACGGGCGTTCTGCGTCGGTGCGGACCTGAAGAGCACGCGAGCGTCATCGGCCTCCTACGCCGAGGCATTGTTCCTGGCTGACGATGCAGCGGCCGACGCCGGGTTGTACATCCGCTTGATGGACCTGACCGATCTCGACCTGCACAAGCCACTGATTGCCGCCGTCAACGGCCATTGCCTCGGCGGCGGTCTTGAACTGGCGCTGCAATGCGACCTGCGCATCGCCAGCGACAGCGCCACGTTCGGTTTGCCGGAGGCAGTGGTCGGCTCGATTCCGGCAGTCAGCGGCCTGCATCGGTTGATGCGCGCCGTGCCCCCGGCCCACGCGCTGCAAATGGCCCTGACCGGGGCGCGCATCGACGCGGCGCGTGCCGAGAACATCGGTTTGATTTCCGAACGGCTGGCCACTCGCGAAGCCCTGCTCGACCGAGCGCTGGAGCTGGCGCAATTGATCGCCCGACAAGCGCCGCTGGCGATCCAGGCCTTGCAAACTCTGGCGCGCAGCACCGCGCACCTGAGCGACCGCGAGGCGCAACGCCTGACCGAACTGTATTGGGGTGTGCTGCGCGACACCGAAGACCGCATCGAAGGTCGCCGGGCATTCGCCGAAAAGCGCGCCCCGAACTACACGGGCCGCTGAACGGCCCGAGGAGGCGAACATGTTACGCAAGGCATTGGACGGCTTGACCGTCCTCGATTTCACCCAGATCGCCGCAGGCCCCACCGCGACCATGTTGATGGCCGACATGGGCGCGCGCGTGATCAAGGTCGAACCCCATGAAGGCGAACTGGGCCGTACCCTCGGCCCGGCCTGGATCGGTGAAGACAGCGCGCTGTTTCACGGTTTCAATCGCGGCAAACTGGGCCTGAGCCTGGACCTCAAACACCCGGACAGCGCGGCGGTGATCAAACGCCTGGTGTTGCAAGCCGACGTACTGATCGAGAGCATGCGCCCCGGCGTCATGGCCCGGCTCGGTTTGGGTTATGAAGCCATGGCCGCGCTGAAACCGGACCTGATTTACTGCTCGATTTCCGCCTATGGCCAGCAAGGTCCGTACGCCGACCGCGCTGGCGTCGACGGCATACTGCAAGCCGACTCCGGGCTGATGAGCCTGATCGGCACGCCCGGCTCCGCGCCTTCCAAGGTGCAGGCGCCGGTGGTCGATGTGGTCACCGGTTACATGGCCTGCATGGCGGTGTTGGCCAAGTTGCACGCCCGGGACAACGACGGCCTCGGCGGCCACCTCGACGTCAGCCTGATGAACTCGGCACTGGCGCTGCAACAGGCGTCGCTGTCCAGTTTCCTCTGCGACGGCAAACTGCCGACCCGCATCGGCAGCGCCGCGCCCTACTCCGCGCCCAACGAAGCGTTTGAAGCGGCGGACGGCTGGCTGATGGTCGCTGCGTACAACGGCAACCGCTGGCCGGCGTTGTGTGGAGTGCTCGGGCATCCGGAGTGGATCGACGACCCGCGTTTCGCCAGCTCGGCGCAGCGGGTGGTGCACCGCGAGGCCATGTGCGCGGCGCTGACCGACGTGTTCCGCACCCGCTCCGTCGCGCATTGGCTGGAGGTACTGCGCGACGCCGACATTCTTTGCTCCAAGGTCAACGACTACCTCGACGTGCTGACCCATCCGCAGATCGCCAGCAATGGCATGCTGGTGGACTTGCATCACCCGCAGCACGGCGCCGTGCGGGTGCCGGGGTTTCCGATCAATAGCCTTGAGGCGGCGCAAACGCCATATGCGCCGGCGCCGGAGAATGGCGAGCATTCGTGTGAAGTGTTGCGGGCTTTTGAGTTTTCCGAGGAAGAGATCGAGGCGTTGTTGGTTTCCAATGCCCTGCGTTGCCCGGAAATGGCGTTGTCCTGAGCCGTTCACTTATCCCCTGTAGGAGCGAGCCTGCTCGCGATGAGGGCGTGTCAGTACACGATGATGTGCCTGATCCACCGCTATCGCGAGCAGGCTCACTCCTACAGTTGAGCGATGTCGTACGCAGAATTCGCGTCTGTTTAAGGCGCGTGTTTAACGGCTGTCAGCGAAACTTGATGAAAGCTACAACGTCTTGCGTCATTGCCTACGGTTACGCCAGAATCCGCCGGCTTACGCGCCTTGGGTCCTGGCTTTATCGTTAGCCGGTCGCTGAAAAACAGCGATCGGGTTTGGTAGCCCGGAGTACTGCGCGTAGCGCCACTTCAAGCAATTGCTGCTTTTATGGTTGCCATGCGCAGGGCCTCTTCGGAGGCGCCGGTTCCAGTACTCCGGTCTACCAACCTGCGCATGGCCACCACCATTCGTTTGGTAGCGAAAGTGATGGCTCCAATATTTCTAGTACTGGAGTTCTATCGATGATCAAACCAACCCCCAACCCGCCAGAATCAGATCCGGCCTCCCCCTACGAAAGCCCCGATTCCAAGCAATTTCATGAAGCCGCCGAGCGCACCCTCAATCATCACCTCAACCCCGCCGCCAACATCATGGCCACACCGCGCAAGCCCTCGACGATGTTCACCATCAACCCCGACCTCGACACCGAAACCCTGCTGGCCCACGCCTGCGAATCACTGGCCTCGGCCAACGTCATGACCAACGATCTGGCAGGTTTCCTGGAAGGCGCACATCGCAACACCCTGCTGGGCATCGCCCAAGTCATCATGCTGGGTGAGTTGGCGGTGAACCGGGCGCTGGATCGTCTCGATCCGCCTGAATAAAACGCCGACCCTGTAGGAGCGAGCCTGCTCGCGATGGCGGCAGCACATCAAATATTTTTGTGACTGACACACCGCTATCGCGAGCAGGCTCACTCCTACAGGTCGCGCGTCGTTCTCCGGCAATGATTCCGCATTTCCACACGGACTTACCTATCAGTTCTGATAGTTCCCACCGCCTGCAATACCGCCGATACTGAACGCCAGCACTTCGGTCCTTCGGAGCACTCGCTCATGCCACTGCCAGAAAAAATCGTCCTCTGCGAGTATCACTACGACCCACTGAGTCGACTGGTTAACCCGAGCCGGCGGGATATGCCTGTGCAACAACGCTTTTACTGCAAAAGTCGTTTGGCTAATGAAGTTCACGGAGCAATACATCATTCGATCATGCAGCACGGCGAGCAACTGCTAGCGCAGCAACGGTGCCAGGACGGCGTAACCGCTACCACCCTACTGGCCACAGACATACAGCGCTCGGTTTTGCAGATGTTAAAAATCAATCAGCGAACACCTATTGCTTATTCGCCTTACGGTCACCGCCCACCTGCCAGCGGATTACTCTGATGGGCTTCAACGGTGAACGGCCAGATCCGGTGATCTGGGAATTTTTTATTGGGAAATGGCTACCGGGCATTTAGTCCGGTGCTGATGAAATTCAATAGCCCGGATACTTTGAGTCCATTTGATAAAGGCGGACTCAATGCCTATGCCTATTGCCTGGGAGATCCGATTAATAGAGCGGATCCTAACGGGCACCTATCAATTTAGCGTTATTTTAAACTACCCGGAAAACCCACACACGACGGCAACCTCAAAAAAACACCTTCAAACTCACACGTAACGATGAAACCAGAACAAAAAATAGGGCAACTCCAAAACAAAATAACAATCGCAAAAAAGAAACAACAACTCTGGCGCGATATTGGAATCGCATCGGATGCCCGCTTGCACAGCTCTTTGCTGGGGAACAGCCCATCCAACAAACCCGAGCTTTTTAAAACGATAATGCTAAGAAAGGTATATTCAGAATCAGGAGAGTTTACGTACGCTAATCTCAAGAGTATATCCAAGCACAAGCCAGACTCTTCATATATAAGCGAGTTCACGGATTACTTTAATAAGATAGCCGGAGAAAACTCAATACCGAGCATAGAAGCCAACGAGGTAGTCACTCGCATTAACAAATACTACTTGGCCGCTAAAAACATACGTGAACCAACATTAAAGTCATACAAAGAAGAACTGAAATTCCTCGATGAAAGCGAGGGTGATTCGCGCACACCTTATAAATCTTGATCGCTATAAATTTAGTGCTAGACAGCGATTTAAACTGAGTTTTCCTTGCTCAACAGGTCGCACGCTCGGGAGTTGGTGCTTTACTGAAGAAATCCCACCCCCAGCGAGCCCCCACCCATGAACCGCAACGACCTGCGCCGCGTGGACATGAACCTATTGGTGATTTTCGAAACCCTCATGTTCGAAAAGAACCTGACCCGCGCCGGTGAGAAGCTGTTTCTCGGCCCACCCGCCGTCAGCGCAGCGTTGGCCGGTTGCGTGATTTGTTCGAGGATCCGTTGCTGGTGCGCAACGGGGCGAGCGCTGGAGCCGTCCCAGCCGACTTTTGTACTTAGCAGGAACCGCAAGTGGCGTTGAGTTGTGACATTCAATCATCCCTTGTGGGCGTCAAATTTTCACTGCATCCCAGATTTACCTATCAGTTCTGATAGTTCCCACTACTTGCAATACCATCAATACTGAGCGCCAGCATTTCGGTCTATCGGAGCACCCGCTCATGCCATTGCCAGAAAAAATCGTCCTCTGCCAATATCGCTACGATGCCCTTAATTGGTTGGTTAGCCATTTACCAGTGGGCGCGCTACAACATCAACGTTTCTACTGTAAAAGTCGCCTGGCTACCGAAATTCAAGGGGCGGTGCGGCATTCCATCTTCCAACAGAACGATTTGCTCCTGGCACAGCAGCGAAGTGGCGACGGCGAAAGCGACAGCTCACTTTTGGCGACTGATCAACAACGCTCTGTGTTGCACACACTCAAGGCCAATCAACAACGACAGCCCATTGCCTATTCACCTTATGGTCACCGTCCGGTTGAAAATGGATTTCTTAGTTTGATGGGGTTCAATGGTGAACGGCCGGACCCGGTGACCGGTCATTATCTGTTGGGTAATGGCTATCGAGCGTTTAATCCGGCATTGATGCGACTTAACAACCCGGACAGTTTGAGCCCCTTTGGAAAGGGCGGGTTGAACTCATATATTTACTGCTTGGGTGACCCAATAAATTTGCATGACCCGGATGGTAAGTTCGCGCTTCCACGGTTTCTCTCCAATGCTTTTGATGGATTTCTGAAAACTCTGGGGAGAACAAGGAAAACTTATGTAAGCGGTCCCGAAAACATATTCAGAATTTCTAGAACTTCTAGAACTGCACCAAAATTTACTTATGTAGATTCCTATCGAGGAAGAAGGCATTCCTCCCCTTCACCACTATCTCCTCCACCCTCCACTGAAGAACTCAAAAATTGGGACTTCTTAGGATTTCATGGCAGCAACGCAAAAAACTCCAATAGTCTAATATCAGGCCTCAACGCACAACACATGGGATCAGCAAACGGCTTGTTGGGTGGTAGAGGATTTTACGTTGCACCACATCCTAGACTACCTGTTATGTACGCCATAAAGTCGGCATTTCGCAATATGAGTTCCCCTATGGTTTTTGGCGCTTATACAAAGAACTACGCCGCACTTAAGCTAGGGAGCGACTTTCGCTTTGGATTGCACGTAGGCTCTCCTGACATACGTAAAAATCTAGAAGTAGTCATTAAAGAACCCGCATACAACTTAATCGTTATAAGAGAAGGAGACTTGCGAAAAACCGCGTTACTCCCCAGACCATACGAATCGCCTCTTTAGCGCTAATTCTGCCGCTCGCGTGCTACCGAAAGTGTGAGCTGAGTGGACGCCCACACAAACAGGGTTTGGTGCTTTACTGAAAAGACCCCAAACCCCAGCGAGCCACCACCCATGAACCGCAACGACCTGCGCCGCGTGGACATGAACCTGTTGGTGATTTTCGAAACGCTGATGTTCGAAAAGAACCTGACCCGCGCCGGTGAGAAGCTGTTCCTCGGCCAACCCGCCGTCAGCGCAGCGTTGGCCCGGTTGCGGGATTTGTTCGACGATCCGTTGCTGGTGCGCAACGGGCGGGTGTTGGAGCCGACCCAGCGGGCGCTGGTGATTCTCAAGGAGTTGCAGCCGGCGATGGACACCATTTCCGGGGCGGTCAGCCGGGCCAAGGATTTTGATCCGTCCATCAGTCGCGATGTGTTTCGTATCGGTTTGTCCGACGATGCCGAGTTCGGCTTGTTTCCCCCATTACTCAAGCAAATCCGCGAAGAGGCGCAAAATGTCGTGGTGGTGGTGCGGCGGGTGAATTTTTTGTTGATGCCGTCGATGCTCGCCAGCGGCGAGATTTCGGTCGGGATCAGCTACACCACCGAATTGCCGGCCAATGCCAAGCGTAAAAAGCTGCGGGATTTGAGCGTCAAGGTGCTGCGCGGCGATGATCGTCCAGGCCCGCTGACGCTGGATGAATTCTGCGAACGGCCTCACGCGCTGGTGTCGTTTTCCGGGGATTTGAGCGGTGCCATCGATAATGATCTGGCGCGTATCGGTCGTTCACGGCGGGTGGTGCTGGCGGTACCGCAATTCGCCGGCCTGCGCGCCTTGCTGGCGGGCACCGACATGTTGGCTTCGGTGCCGGATTATGCGGCGTGTGCGTTGATCGAAGGCAGCAGCCAGTTGCGCGCCGATGACCCGCCGTTCGATATCAACCTGTCCGAACTGTCGATGGTCTGGAACGGCGTCAACGATAACGATCCGGCAGAACGTTGGTTGCGCTCGCGAATTGCGGAGCACATGTCTGTTCCACTGCCGGGGCATTGAGCGAATTGAAGTTCGGGTCGGTCTCGCGCAGGTAGATCGGCAGGTCGGTCATCGGCGGCATGGCCGGGATTTCGAAGTACATCTGGATCACCCAGCCACGGTGATAGCTGGCGTGGTTCACCACGTGCATCAGCATCGCGCCGGCGCTCATGGTGCCGCTTTCACCGGACATGAAAGTGAACCTCAGAGGTTTGTCCAGCGAGGCATCGGTTTGTCGGGCGCTCCAGTCGCAGTACCAGTGATCGACGTCCTGTTGTGCCGAACGCAGGTCGGGCAAAGCGGGATGGACCAGATCATGGGAAGTCTTGAAGCCGTGTCCACGGCCTTCGAGATGGGCCTGCCAGAGGCAGTCGACCACGTAGATGTGGTTCAGGGTGCCGATCATGCTCTTGAAGATCCCGGCGCGTTCTTTCTCGATTTCGCCTGGCGGCAGTTGCGCAAGGTTGTCGAACAGACGCCGGTTGGCCCATTGTTTGTAATCGGCGAGCATGCGGGCAGTGCGTGCATTGATCATCGAACTTCTCCGATGGCGAAGAGCGCATTCCTCAAGGATAGCGCTATCCACGGGCCGCGCTGTGGGCACTGATCATCGGTACGCCCGTTACCTCGCCAGCGAATACACCACCCGCTCGGCCAACGCCAGGCAACTGGTCAGTCCCGGTGATTCAATCCCGAACAAATTTACCAACCCGGGCACGCCATGTTCGGCCGGGCCGCTGATGCAAAAGTCGGCAGCCGCTTCGCCCGGGCCGCTGATTTTCGGGCGAATGCCGCTGTAGGCCGGTTGCAGGCTGTTATCCGGCAAGCCCGGCCAGTAACGCCGGATCGCCGCATAAAAACCGTCGGCGCGAGCGGGGTCCACGCGGTAATCAACCGTGTCGACCCATTCCACATCCGGCCCGAATCGCGCCTGACCACCGAGGTCGAGGGTCATGTGCACACCCAGCCCGGCGCTTTCCGGCGCCGGGTACACCAGATGCCGGAACGGCGCGCGGCCGCTAAAGCTGAAATAGCTGCCCTTGCACAGTCGCGCCGTTGGAACGTGCTGCGCAGGCAGACCGGCGATACGGCTCGCCACCTCAGGCGCGGACAACCCGGCGCAGTTGATCAATTCGCGGCAGCTCAAAGTCATGGGTTCGGCACCGCCGATGTGCAGCTCGAAACCTTGATCGATACAGCGTGCCGACAGCAGTGGCGAATGGAACGCCAGCGCCCCGCCACAGGCTTCGACATCGCCCTGCAACGCCAACATCAACCCGTGGGAATCGACAATCCCGGTGGACGGCGACCACAGCGCGGCGACGCAGGACAGCGCAGGTTCAAGCTCCCGCGCCTGATCGGCGTCCAGCCATTGCAGGTCATCAACGCCGTTGCGCCGCCCCTGTTCCAGCAACATCTGCAAGGCCGAACGCTGCGCTTCAACGGTGGCGACGATCAACTTGCCCAAGCGCTGATAGCTGACGCCGCGCTCATCGCAGAAGGCGTAGAGGCGTTGCTTGCCCTCCACGCACAACTGCGCCTTGAGGCTGCCGCCGGGGTAATAGATGCCGGCGTGGATCACTTCGGAATTGCGCGAGCTGATGCCCGTGCCGATACCTTCTGCGGCTTCGAGCACAATCACTTCGCGCCCGCTCATGGCCATCGCCCTGGCGACCGCCAGCCCGACCACACCGGCCCCGACCACCACGCAATCGATATCGACGCTGCCCTGCCCTGCACTCATGTCAAACCAACCCTCGCTCGCGGTAATCGATCAGGCTGGAGAATATCGCCAGCAGCATGGCCATGACCACGAAGAAGATCAGCACCAGGAAATACGAGCCGGTGAACTGCACGATCAAACCGATCAGGATCGGCACGATCACCCCGGCCATGTTGCCGCAGAAGTTCATGGTGCCGGCCAGCACGCCGGTTTTCGAGGTGCCGCCGAGGATCGACGGAATGCACCAGTACATGCCGCACCAGCGAATGAAAAACATCGCCACGCAGAGCAGACCGATTGCCTGACTCGCCTCGGCAGTGTAGGCCGTGGCCAGCATGCACAGTGCCGCGACCAACGCCGAGCCGCTGAACATGCTGCGCATCACCAGGTTCGGCGAGGCGCCGCTGGATTTCCATTTATCCCCCAGGTAACCGCCGACCAGCTCACCGACGAAGCCGCACATGAAGATCAGGAAAGTCGCGCCGCCCATGCCGGAAATGTTCAGGCCGTGGGTCTGGTGCAGGTAGCTAGGCATCCAGGTCAGCAGGCCGTAGAACACGCTGAGGATGCAGCAATAACCGGCGAACATCGCCAGCACCGAGCGGTCCTTGAGCAGTTCCTTGAACGGGACGCTGGTGACCGCGCCGGGCTGGCTGACCGTGGTGTTGCCCTCGGTGATGTGCTTGAGCTCAGCCGCGTTGACGCCGGGGTGTTCGCTGGGATGATTGCGGATGTATTTCCAGGCCAGCACACCAGCCAGCATGGTGCCGACCCCGGCGATCACGAAGGCGATGCGCCAGGAGTCGAACCAGCCGATCAGCCCGGCAATGATGATCGCACCGAAGGCGCTGCCCAGCGGCGCTCCGCCGTCGACCAGCACGGCGCCGCGACCGCGTTCGTTGGGGGTCAGCCAGGCGCCGTTGAGCTTGGCACCGGCGGGCATGATTGGCGACTCCGCCACGCCCAGGCCCATGCGGGTGATCAACAAAGTGATCCAGTTGTGCGCACCGGCCGCCAGCGCCTGGAACGCGCCCCAGGCCACGGTCGCGACGACAATCACGCGGCGGGTCTGGAAGCGGTCCAGCAGCATGCCGCCGGGAATCTGCATCAACGCGTAGGACCAGAAAAACGCGCTGAGCATCAGGCCTTCAAGGGCCGGTGGGATCTGGAATTCGCTGGATATCAGCGGCAACGCCACCGACAGCGAGGCGCGGTCGATGTAGTTGATCGCGGTCAGCAGCAACATGATGAGGAAGATTCGCCAGCGCACGCTGGTGGGGCGTTCGGACGCGGTTGCGGCTGGCAACGCCAGGCTTTCGGCACTCGGGTTGTTCATGAGGAGGGCTCTTATTGTTGTGGATACACACCACCCCTCTGTAGGAGCTGCCGAAGGCTGCGATCTTTTGATTTTGCTTTTTCAAGATCAAAAG
>NZ_JBSVXD010000170.1:0-12310 GCF_054070755.1 Pseudomonas sp. SDO5591_S426
GGGCGCCATCGCGGGCAAGCCTTGCTCCTACAAATGAAGGCATTTGTCACCACACATCCACAACCTGCCTGCTAAGGTTGGCAAGCCCGCCTCGGCAACGGATAATGCCCAGTTTTTCCACCAGCGCATGATGCGCCGCCGCGCCAGCGGTCGAAAGAGAAGACCATGAAAGACACCATTCGCCAGCTGATCCAACAAGCCATCACCCAACTCGTCAACGAAGGTGTGTTGCCTGAAGGCCTGTCGCCGGCGATCCAGGTGGAAAATTCCCGCGACAAGAAGAACGGCGACTTCGCCAGCAACATCGCGATGATGCTGGCCAAGCCTGCCGGCATGAAGCCACGCGATCTGGCGGAAAAAATCATCGCCGCGCTGCCGGCTGACGAAAACGTTTCCAAGGCCGAAATCGCCGGTCCTGGCTTTTTGAACTTCTTCCAGAACACCGATGCCCTGGCTTCGCGCCTGGATGCCGCGCTGGCCGATGCCAACATCGGCGTGCGCAAGGCCGGCCCGGTGCAGCGCACCGTGGTCGACCTGTCGGCCCCGAACCTGGCCAAGGAAATGCACGTCGGCCACTTGCGTTCGACCATCATCGGCGACGGCGTGGCCCGCGTTCTGGAATTCCTCGGCGACACCGTGATCCGTCAGAACCACGTCGGCGACTGGGGCACCCAGTTCGGCATGCTGATGGCGTACCTGCAGGAAAACCCGATCACCAGCGACGAGCTGTCGGACCTGGAAAACTTCTACCGCGCCGCCAAGCAACGCTTCGACGAATCCGAAGAGTTCGCCGACCGCGCCCGTGGCCTGGTGGTCAAGTTGCAGGCCGGCGATGCCGACTGCCTGGCGCTGTGGACCAAGTTCAAGGACATCTCGCTGTCGCACTGCCAGAAGATCTACGAACTGCTCAACGTCAAACTGACCATGGCCGACGTGATGGGCGAAAGCGCCTACAACGACGACCTGATCAACGTGGTCAACGACTTGAAAGCCGCAGGCATGCTGGTCGAGAGCAATGGCGCCCAGTGCGTGTTCCTCGACGAGTTCAAGAATGCCGATGGCGATCCGCTGCCGGTGATCATCGTCAAGGCCGACGGCGGTTACCTCTATGCCACCACCGACCTCGCGGCCGTGCGCTACCGCAGCGGCACGCTGAAGGCTGATCGCGCGCTGTATTTCGTCGACCAGCGTCAGGCCCTGCACTTCCAGCAAGTGTTCGCCGTGGCGCGCAAGGCCGGCTTTGTGACGCACCCGATGGAAATGGAACACATGGGCTTCGGCACCATGAACGGCGCCGACGGCCGTCCGTTCAAGACCCGCGATGGCGGCACCGTGAAGCTGATCGACCTGCTGACCGAAGCCCAGGAACGCGCCTACACCCTGGTGAAGGACAAGAACCCGGAACTGGCCGAAGCCGACCTGCGCAACATCGCCAAGGTCGTGGGCATTGGCGCGGTGAAGTACGCCGACCTGTCCAAGCACCGCACCAGCGACTACAGCTTCAACTTCGACCTGATGCTGAACTTCGAAGGCAACACCGCGCCGTACCTGCTGTACGCCTACACCCGCGTGGCCGGTGTGTTCCGCAAGCTCGGCAAGGACTTCAGCGAAGTCGAAGGCCAGATCGTGCTCGAAGCACCGCATGAACACGAGCTGGCAGCGAAACTCGCGCAGTTCGGCGAAGTGCTGAACAATGTGTCCGAGAAAGGCACGCCGCACATCCTCTGCACTTACCTGTACGACGTTGCAGGCCTGTTCTCCAGCTTCTACGAGAACTGCCCGATCCTCGCCGCCGACACCCCGGAACAAATGCAGAGCCGCCTGCGCCTCGCCGCGCTGACCGGACGCACTCTCAAGCAAGGCCTGGAACTCTTGGGTCTGGAAACTCTGGAGCGTATGTAAGTTGGCTGCCAAGAAAAAACCTGCACCCAAGCGTGGCGCCAGCCGTTACCAAGCTCCAGCGAAGCAACCGATCCCGGGTTGGCTGTGGATGGCCATCGGCCTGACGGTCGGTGCATTCATCGTGTTCCTGATGAAACTGGAGCCGGGCAAGGGCAGCGACACAGTCAAACGCGAGAAGGTCGAGCAGCAACAGAAAGCCACCAAGATCGCCGAGGCCAACAAGACCCCGCCGAGCCCGACACAACCGGTGAAGCCGAAGTACGACTTCTACACCCTGTTGCCGGAATCGGAAGTCATCGTGCCGCCGGATGCCGTGCCGGAAAAAACCCTGCCGACGCCACAGGTGCCGGCGATTCCGACCACGCCGGTAACGCCTGCGGAAGCAGCGAAGATCGATACCGCCCGCGCCCAGGCAGCCCTGGCCGGAATCACTCCGCCACCACCGCCGCCGGTCACCAAAGCGGCGCCGGTGACCAAGTTCTTCCTGCAGGCCGGTTCGTTCCGCAAGGAGACTGACGCGGACAAGGTTCGGGCGCAGATCATCCTGCTCGGCCAGGCTGTGGCGGTGGAATCGGGCACGGTGAAGGATGAGACGTGGTATCGGGTTCTGGTTGGGCCGTTCAGCAACCGCGAGCAACTGACTACCGCACAGAAACAACTGGCCGGCGCCGGCTTCAGCAACCTGCTGTTACAACAACGCCAGAGCCGCTGATCAACTGCTAAAACAGCTCCCATAGGGAACACAACCCCCTGTAGGAGCTGCCGCAGGCTGCGATCTTTTCGAGGTTTGCACGGCCCTCAGCTTTACCACCAAAAGAGCAAGATCAAAAGATCGCAGCCTTCGGCAGCTCCTACGCGCCTCGCACCACTCGTCCCCTCTCCCGTCCTACAGTTGAAATCCACTCCACCACCCCCATATGAATGGGCATAAGGCACTTTCGCCCCGCTGCGTGGAGACTCTTCCCTTGACCACCATCGTTTCAGTTCGTCGCCACGGCAAAGTCGTCATGGGCGGCGACGGCCAGGTTTCTCTCGGCAATACCGTGATGAAAGGCAACGCCAAGAAAGTCCGTCGCCTGTACCACGGCGAAGTCCTCGCCGGTTTTGCCGGTGCCACGGCTGACGCCTTTACCCTTTTCGAACGTTTCGAAGGCCAGCTGGAAAAACACCAGGGCCATCTGGTTCGCGCCGCCGTTGAACTCGCCAAAGAATGGCGCACCGACCGCTCCCTGAGCCGCCTCGAAGCCATGCTGGCAGTTGCCAACAAAGACGCCTCGCTGATCATCACCGGCAACGGCGACGTGGTAGAGCCTGAGAACGGCCTGATCGCCATGGGCTCCGGTGGCGCCTACGCCCAGGCTGCCGCCAGCGCGCTGCTGAAAAAAACCGACCTGTCGGCCCGGGAAATCGTCGAGACCGCTCTCGGCATCGCCGGCGACATCTGCGTATTCACCAACCACACCCAGACCATTGAGGAGCAGGACTGCGCCAAAGGCGACGAGTAAGTCTGTTTCGGCCGCACGCCACGACTCACTTGTTTAAGGTCCGTCAAATATTATGTCCATGACTCCCCGTGAAATCGTCCACGAACTCAATCGCCATATCATCGGCCAGGACGATGCCAAGCGCGCCGTCGCCATTGCCCTGCGCAATCGCTGGCGCCGGATGCAGCTGCCTGAAGAGCTGCGCGTTGAAGTAACCCCGAAGAACATCCTGATGATCGGCCCGACCGGTGTCGGTAAAACCGAGATCGCCCGTCGCCTGGCCAAACTGGCCAACGCGCCGTTCATCAAGGTCGAAGCGACCAAGTTCACCGAAGTCGGCTACGTCGGCCGCGACGTCGAATCGATCATTCGTGACCTCGCCGATGCCGCGATCAAGTTGCTGCGCGAACAGGAAATCACCAAGGTTCGCCACCGAGCCGAAGACGCTGCCGAAGAGCGCATCCTTGACGCACTGCTTCCTCCGGCCCGCATGGGCTTCAGCAACGACGACGCCCCGAGCTCCGATTCCAACACCCGTCAGCTGTTCCGCAAGCGCCTGCGTGAAGGTCAACTGGACGACAAGGAAATCGAGATCGAAGTGGCCGAAATGGCCGGTGTCGATATCTCGGCGCCGCCGGGCATGGAAGAAATGACCAACCAGTTGCAGAGCCTGTTCGCCAACATGGGCAAGGGCAAACGCAAGAGCCGCAAGCTCAAGGTCAAGGAAGCGCTGAAACTGGTGCGCGACGAAGAGGCCGGCCGTCTGGTCAACGATGAGGAGTTGAAGGCCAAGGCACTGGAAGCGGTCGAGCAGCACGGTATCGTGTTCATCGACGAAATCGACAAGGTCGCCAAGCGCGGCAATTCCGGTGGCGTCGACGTGTCCCGCGAAGGCGTGCAGCGCGACTTGCTGCCGCTGATCGAAGGCTGCACCGTCAATACCAAACTGGGCATGGTCAAGACCGACCACATCCTGTTCATCGCCTCCGGTGCTTTCCACCTGAGCAAGCCGAGCGATCTGGTGCCGGAACTGCAAGGTCGTCTGCCGATTCGTGTCGAGCTCAAGGCGCTGTCGCCGCAGGACTTCGAACGCATTCTCAGCGAGCCGCACGCTTCGCTCACCGAGCAATACTGCGCACTGTTGAAAACCGAAGGCCTGGGTATCGAATTCCAGCCAAGCGGCATCAAGCGCATCGCCGAGATCGCCTGGCAGGTCAACGAGAAAACCGAGAACATCGGTGCCCGTCGCTTGCACACCCTGCTTGAGCGCTTGCTTGAAGAGGTGTCGTTCAGCGCCGGCGACCTGGCCAGCACCCATGACGGCAAGGTCATCCAGATCGACGCCGACTACGTCAACAGCCACCTCGGTGAATTGGCGGAGAACGAAGACCTGTCCCGTTATATCCTGTAGGTCATGTGACCTCCTGTAGGAGCACAGCTTGCTGGCGATGGCGTACTTGACATCGCCATCGCCGGCAAACCGTGCTCCTACAGGGGGCTGACCACACGCCTACAGACGGACATCCGGTCATGATCCCCACCGACATCAAGCTGCACAAAGCCTCGAAAACCCTGACGCTCAAATACGCGTCCGGCGAGGAATACACCCTGCCCGCCGAATTCCTGCGCGTGCACTCTCCTTCCGCCGAGGTCCAGGGCCACGGCAAACCCATCCTGCAATTTGGCAAGATCAACGTAGGCCTGAGCAAGCTGGAACCGGCCGGTCACTACGCACTGAAACTGACCTTCGACGACGGCCACGACAGCGGCCTGTTTACTTGGGAATACCTCTACGAACTGGGGCGACGTCATGACGCACTCTGGGAGGATTATCTTGCCGAGCTCAAAGCCGCCGGAAAGACCCGCGACCCGAACGAATCCGTCGTCAAGCTGATGCTCTAGCCTGAGCTTCTTGCTCTTTAGAGGGCATTTTCTAATTCCATCTGTTTGAATGCTCGGCTTCTGGGTCGACGATTGGCCTGCTTGCGAAAAAAATTAAAGTCGGGTAACCAATGGAGCTGGCAAGTTCCCTGCAGTGCTCTCTGAACAAAAAGCATCGATGCAGAATTAACGGTCACCCGAGCAGTAGTACCTGGCATTTGCTGTGTGACTACACAGCAAGACCGGGTACTCGTCTCAGGACAATGGAGCGTCGTAGATGAGTAAACAGAATAACGATGACTTGAAGTATCAGGCCTCGGAAAACACCCTGGGTCTGAATCCTGTCGTTGGGCTGCGTGGAAAGGATCTACTGGCTTCTGCTCGCATGGTACTCAGGCAGGCCATCAGGCAACCGGTGCACAGTGCGAAGCATGTTGCGCATTTCGGCCTTGAACTCAAGAACGTGCTGTTCGGCAAATCCGAGCTGCAACCGACCAGCGATGACCGTCGCTTCGCGGATCCGGCCTGGAGCCAGAACCCGCTCTACAAACGTTATCTGCAAACTTATCTGGCGTGGCGCAAGGAACTCCACGAATGGATCGACGACAGTAACCTTGGGCCCAAGGATGTCGCCCGCGGGCACTTCGTGATCAACCTGATGACCGAAGCCTTCGCCCCGACCAACACGGCGGCCAACCCGGCGGCAGTCAAACGCTTTTTCGAAACCGGCGGCAAAAGCCTGCTCGACGGTCTCTCGCATCTCGCCAAGGACATGGTGCACAACGGCGGCATGCCGAGCCAGGTCAACATGGGCGCGTTCGAGGTCGGCAAGAGCCTGGGCGTGACCGAAGGCGCGGTGGTGTTCCGCAACGATGTGCTGGAACTGATCCAGTACAAACCGATCACCGAGCAGGTCCACGAGCGTCCGCTGCTGGTGGTGCCGCCGCAGATCAACAAGTTCTACGTCTTCGACCTGAGCCCGGACAAGAGCCTGGCGCGGTTCTGCCTGCGCAACAATGTGCAGACCTTCATCGTCAGCTGGCGCAACCCGACCAAGGAACAGCGCGAGTGGGGCCTGTCGACCTACATCGAGGCGCTCAAGGAAGCGGTCGACGTAGTCACCGCCATCACCGGCAGCAAAGACCTGAACATGCTCGGCGCCTGCTCCGGCGGCATCACCTGCACCGCGCTGCTGGGCCACTACGCCGCGATCGGCGAGAACAAGGTCAATGCCCTCACCCTGCTGGTGAGCGTGCTGGACACCACCCTGGACAGCGACGTAGCCCTGTTCGTCGACGAGCAGACCCTTGAGACCGCCAAGCGTCATTCGTACCAGGCCGGCGTGCTGGAAGGCCGCGATATGGCGAAAGTCTTCGCCTGGATGCGCCCCAACGACCTGATCTGGAACTACTGGGTCAACAACTACCTGCTGGGCAACGAGCCGCCGGTGTTCGACATCCTGTTCTGGAACAACGACACCACACGACTGCCGGCAGCGTTCCACGGCGATCTGATCGAGATGTTCAAAAACAATCCACTGATCCGCTCGAATGCACTGGAAGTGTGCGGCACGCCGATTGACCTCAAGCAGGTGACTGCCGACATCTTTTCCCTGGCCGGCACCAACGACCACATCACCCCGTGGAAGTCCTGCTACAAGTCGGCGCAACTGTTCGGTGGCAACGTTGAATTCGTGCTGTCCAGCAGCGGGCATATCCAGAGCATCCTGAACCCGCCGGGCAACCCGAAATCCCGTTACATGACCAGCACTGAAAAAATGGCGACCAGTGCCGAGGAGTGGCAAGAGAACTCCACCAAGCACACCGATTCCTGGTGGCTGCACTGGCAGGCCTGGCAGGCACAGCGTTCCGGCGAGCTGAAAAAGGCCCCGGCGAAACTGGGCAACAAGGCATATCCGGCGGGCGAAGCAGCGCCGGGCACGTATGTACATGAGCGGTAACTGACACACCTCGCGCCCTTGTAGGAGCCGAACTTGCTCGCGATGGCGGCAGGTCAGTCGACATCAATGTTGGCTGTACCACCGCCATCGCGAGCAAGCTCGGCTCCTACAAGGATCGGGGATGAATTCATAAACAGGGCTTGAGCATGCCGCAACCGTTCATATTCCGCACCGTCGACCTGGATGGCCAGACCCTCCGCACGGCGGTGCGCCCCGGCAAGCCTCACTTGACGCCCTTGCTGATTTTCAACGGCATCGGCGCCAACCTTGAGTTGGTGTTTCCGTTTGTCGCGGCGCTGGACCCGGATCTGGAAGTCATCGCCTTCGACGTGCCCGGTGTCGGCGGTTCGTCGACGCCGAATCGTCCGTATCGTTTTCCAGGCCTGGCGAAACTCACGGCACGCATGCTCGACTACCTCGATTACGGGCAGGTCAATGTGATCGGCGTGTCCTGGGGCGGCGCGCTTGCCCAGCAGTTCGCTTATGACTATCCGGAACGCTGCAAGAAGCTTGTCCTGGCAGCCACGGCGGCGGGTGCGGTGATGGTGCCGGGCAAGCCGAAAGTGCTGTGGATGATGGCCAGTCCCAGACGCTACATCCAGCCGTCACACGTGATCCGCATTGCGCCGATGATCTATGGCGGTTCGTTCCGTCGCGACCCGACGCTGGCCGCCAGCCACGCGGCCAAGGTGCGTTCGGCGGGCAAGCTCGGTTACTACTGGCAACTGTTCGCCGGCCTCGGCTGGACCAGCATTCACTGGCTGCACAAGATCAACCAGCCAACCCTGGTGCTGGCCGGCGATGACGATCCGCTGATCCCGCTGGTCAACATGCGCCTGCTGGCCTGGCGGATTCCCAACGCCCAGTTGCACATCATCGATGACGGGCACCTGTTCCTGATCACCCGCGCCGAAGCGGTGGCGCCGATCATCATGAAATTCCTCGAAGAAGAACGGCAGCGTGCGGTGATGCATCCGCATCCGGCACCACAGGGCGGCTGACCGGCCCGGTTTTTGTATAGGTAAAAAGGGGTGGGCAGGATGCCGCGCCGCGCAACAACCCGTTACAGCGTCTATGGTGTTCTGGTTCGGTGAGTTTGTTTTTGGCCTGAAGACGAAGGAGTGTTGAGTCATGCGCGATAAACCAGCGAGGGAGTCACTACCCACTCCCGCCGCGTTCATCAACGCACAAAGTGCGATTACCGGCCTGCGCGGCCGGGATCTGATTTCGACTTTGCGCAGCGTTGCCGCCCATGGCCTGCGCAACCCCGTGCACACCGCTAAACACGCCTTGAAACTGGGCGGCCAATTGGGTCGCGTGCTGCTGGGTGACACCCTGCACCCGACCAATCCGCAAGACAGTCGTTTCGCCGACCCGGCGTGGGCCCTCAACCCGTTTTATCGTCGTAGCCTGCAGGCCTACCTGAGCTGGCAGAAGCAGATCAAAAGCTGGATCGACGACAGCAACATGAGCCCGGACGATCGCGCTCGCGCGCACTTTGCGTTCGCCTTGCTCAACGATGCCGTGTCGCCGTCCAACAGTTTGCTCAATCCGCTGGCGATCAAGGAAATCTTCAACTCCGGCGGCAACAGCCTGGTGCGCGGGATCAGCCATCTGGTGGACGACCTGCTGCACAACGATGGCCTGCCCCGGCAAGTCACCAAACAGGCATTCGAGGTCGGCAAGACCGTCGCCACCACCACCGGTGCGGTGGTGTTTCGCAACGAACTGCTGGAGCTGATCCAGTACAAGCCGATGAGCGAGAGGCAGTATTCCAAACCGCTGCTGGTGGTGCCGCCACAGATCAACAAGTACTACATTTTCGACCTGAGCCCGCACAACAGCTTCGTTCAGTTCGCGCTCAAGAATGGCCTGCAAACCTTCATGATCAGCTGGCGCAACCCGGATGTGCGCCACCGCGAATGGGGCCTGTCGACCTACGTCGAAGCGGTGGAAGAAGCCTTGAACGTCTGCCGGGCGATCACCGGCGCGCGCGAGGTCAACCTGATGGGCGCCTGCGCCGGCGGCCTGACCATCGCCGCGCTGCAGGGTCACCTGCAAGCCAAGCGACAACTGCGCCGCGTCTCCAGCGCGACCTACCTCGTGAGCCTGCTCGACAGCCAACTGGATTCGCCGGCTACCCTCTTCGCCGACGAACAGACCCTGGAAGCCGCCAAGCGTCGCTCCTATCAGAAGGGCGTGCTGGACGGCCGCGACATGGCCAAGGTCTTCGCCTGGATGCGCCCCAACGATTTGATCTGGAGCTACTTTGTCAACAACTACCTGCTGGGCAAGGAGCCGCCCGCGTTCGACATCCTTTACTGGAACAACGACAACACGCGTCTGCCGGCCGCCCTGCATGGCGACCTGCTGGACTTCTTCAAGCACAACCCGCTGAGCCATCCGGGCGGCCTCGAAGTGTGTGGCACACCCATCGACTTACAGAAGGTCACCGTCGACAGCTTCAGCGTCGCCGGCATCAACGATCACATCACGCCATGGGATGCGGTGTATCGCTCGACGCTGCTGCTGGGTGGCGAGCGGCGCTTCGTGCTGTCCAACAGCGGGCACGTGCAGAGCATTCTCAATCCGCCGAGCAACCCGAAAGCCAACTACGTGGAAGGTGCAAAACTGAGTAGCGACCCACGCGCCTGGTATTACGACGCCAAACAGGTCGACGGCAGTTGGTGGACGCAATGGCTGAGCTGGATTCAGGAACGCTCGGGCGCGCAGAAGGAAACCCTGATGACCCTCGGCAACCAGAACTATCCACCGATGGAGGCAGCGCCCGGTACTTACGTGCGTGTGCGCTGACGCTCAAACGACCCACGGCCGCTGCCGGCCGTGGCATGACTCGATCACTAAGAAGACTGGATGAAAACCCGCGACCGCATCCTCGAATGTGCCCTGCAGTTGTTCAATCAGAAGGGCGAACCGAATGTCTCCACCATGGAAGTTGCCAACGAAATGGGGATCAGCCCGGGCAACCTCTACTACCACTTCCACGGCAAGGAACCGCTGATACTCGGGCTGTTCGAACGCTTTCAGGCTGAGCTGGCCCCGTTGCTCGATCCACCGGCCGACGTCGAACTGGCACCTGAAGATTACTGGCTGTTCCTGCACCTGATCGTTGAACGCCTGGCCCACTACCGGTTTCTGTTCCAGGACCTGTCGAACCTGGCCGGACGCTTGCCGAAACTGGCCAAGGGCATCCGCAACCTGCTCAATGCCCTCAAGCGCACGCTGGCCTCGTTGTTGGCGAGATTGCAGGCGCAGGGGTTATTGGTCAGCGATACGCAAGCGCTGGGGCAACTGGTGGAGCAGATCACCATGACGCTGCTGTTCTCGCTGGACTATCAGCGGATTCTCGACCGTGAGGGTGAGGTGCGCCTGGTGGTGTACCAGATCATGATGCTGGTGGCGCCGCATCTGCTGCTGCCGATCAAGGCTGCGACCGAGCAGATGGCGATGCAGTATCTGGAAGATCACGAGTAACCCCTGTAGGAGCCGAGCTTGCTCGGCTCCTACAGGGAACGCATTAAACCGTGCACAAACAAAAACGCCCGACCTTGGCAGGCCGGGCGTTTTCTTGAGCCCTGAAAAATCAGGACTGACTGGTTGGCGTCGATGGAGCCGGCGCGACAGTCGGGGTGACAGCAGGGGTCGGCGCGGTCGCGGAGTTCGATGCGCTCACCGGTGCTGCTGCCGGGGCTGCCGGCTTTGCAGCTGCCACTGCTGGCTTCGCGGCGGCTTTTGGAGCGGCCGGTTTTTTCACCGCTGGCTTCTTCGCAGCAGCAGGTTTTGCCGCTGGCTTGGCGGCAGGTTTTGCTGCGGCGGTTTTTGCAGCAGGTTTGGCAGCTGGCTTAGCTGCCGGTTTGGCGGCGGCTTTAGCTGCAACCGGTTTAGCTGCTGCCTTGGCTGCAGCAGGTTTCGCTGCGGCAGTTTTGGCGGCTGGTTTAGCAGCAGGTTTGGCTGCCGCTTTTACCAGTGGTTTAGCCGCAGTTTTTGCGGCCGGTTTGGCAGCCGGTTTAGCCGCTGCGGTTTTCGCCGCAACAGGCGCAACCTTGGCACCGGTCAGTTTTTCGATTTGCTTGGTCAGGGTATCGACCTTGCTGTGCAATGCTTTTACTTCATTGCGGCTCGGTACGCCCAGACGCGAAATGGCGCTGTTCAGACGCTTGTCGAAAGCACCTTCGAGCTCATCCCACTTGCCCATTGCGCGATCTTTCACGCCGCTGATGCGCGACTTGGCCGAAGAAGCGGAGTCCTTGGCGGCGTCGACTTTCTTGCCAACGGCGCTCTTGGTGAGCTTCTCGGCTTTCTCGCCGTCCTTGACCAATGCATCGAAGAGTTTGCTGCCGTCAGTGTCGATCTTCGAGTACACGCCTAAACCAGCCAGCCAGATTTTCCGGGAGTAGTCTTCGACCTTCCCGATCCACGAGCTGCCTTCTTTCTCGGTGTTCTTTTTAACAGCCATCCCGTTCTCCTTAAGATTTACGCGCGACACGTTCGAGCAATGCCGTCAGCTCATCGAGCTTAGCAGAGAGTGTCTCAACGTCATGTTTAGACGGAATGCCGATACGATTCAAGGCACTTGCGACACGCGTGTCGAACGCCTTCTCGACCTTGTCGAGTTGAAGCTCGACCTTGCCCTTGAAAGTGCTCACTTCGTTCTTGGCTTCGTCGATCTCGGCATTCGCCGCTTCGAGTTTCTCAGCGACTACTTTTTTGCCTTTCTTTTCAACAGTTTGACCAGCTTTTACCAACTCTTGAAAGTACTCGCTGCCCTCTTGCCCGACCTTGGCGTAGGCGCCCAGGCCTGCCAGCCAGACTTTGCGGGCATAGGATTTGACGTCGCCCAGAGCACTGGTCGATGCGTCGATTTTTTTCTTCAGAATCACTTTGGCCATGGTCCACCTCACGCGCAGAAGGTTTGAGGAACTGCCCGCGAAAGTGTCGGGCACTGGCACAAAGTAGGGAGAAAAATTAGAAACGGCACCCTAACAAATGACATAAACGGGTGGTGCCTGGAAGAGATCGCAGCCTCGTTTCACTCGACAGCTCCTACAGAAGCAGCGGCGTA
>NZ_JBSVXD010000171.1:0-12262 GCF_054070755.1 Pseudomonas sp. SDO5591_S426
ATGTGGTGTGGCTACTTGCGCAGTTCGCGCTTGAGGACTTTGCCCGCTGCCGACAGCGGCAGCTCGTCGCGGAACTCCACAGTTTTCGGGCATTTGTAGGCGGCGATGAATTCGCGGCAGTACATACGCAATTGTTCGGCATCGACTTGCGAACCGGGCTTGCGCACCACCACCGCGTGCACCGCCTCGCCCCATTGCTCATGGGGGATGCCGATCACCGCGCACATCGCCACCGCCGGGTGTCGGGCGAGAACGTTTTCGACCTCGGCGGAGTAAACATTTTCACCGCCACTGACGATCATGTCCTTGAGCCGGTCGACGATGTACAAGTAACCCTGCTCATCCATCCATGCGCCATCGCCCGTGTACAGCCAGCCGTTGCGCAGCGCCTTGGCGGTTTCCTCGGGTTTGTTCCAGTAGCCCTGCATGATGTTCGGCCCGCGCACGATGATCTCGCCGACCGTGCCACGTGGGACTTCGTTGCCTTGCGGGTCGACGATCTTCACATTGACGCCCAGGCCGCCGCGCCCCACCGAACGCGACAATCCGCTGATTCGCGCCTCCGGCGTGTGGTTGCACGGCAGATTGCTCGACACCACCGGGCACGCTTCGGTCAGTCCATAGGAATGCGACAGCTCGATGTCCGGAAACCGGGCGAGCACCTGCTCGACCATGTCGCCGGCGCTGGGTGACGCGCCATAGGTCAGGCGTTTCAGGCTGCCAAGGTCATAACGTTCGAAGTCTGGATGAGCCAGCAACGCCAGGATCATCGTCGGCACCAGCAGCGTTTCTGTCACCCGTTCGCGTTCGATGATTTGCAGCGTTTGCAGCGCATCGAAACCCGACACCAGCACATGACTTTCACCGGCGAGAAACTGAATCAGCGCACGGGCCATGCCGGCCACATGAAACAGTGGCGCGACGTGCAGCAGCAAGCCACCACGGATCGGCGGCATGTCCACCATGCGCGGCATGCACGCCGACCACAGGTTCAAATGCGACTGCATCACCCCCTTTGGAAAACCGGTGGTGCCGCCGGTGTACATGATGCAGGCGAGGTCTTCGCCACCGCGCCCGGCGTCCTCGATTGGTGCAGTCTGGGCAATCAGTTGCTCGAAACCGAGCATGCCCACCGGCACTTCGCCCTCGCCGGCGTAGATGAAGAGCGGCGCACGGCGAGCGGCCTTGCGGATGTCGTCAGCCAGTGCAGCAAAGTGCTTGTCAACGATCAGGATGCCGGTGCTGCAATCGTCCAGCGAGTAGACAATCTCCGCCACGCTCCAGCGCACATTCACCGGGTTGAGCACGCCACCGCCCCACCACACGCCCATGATGTATTCCAGATAGCGGTCGGAGTTCAGCGCGAGCATGCCGACCCGATCACCGGCCGCCATGCCGAGTTTCTGCAAGGCGCCCGCCAGGCGAGCGACCCGCTCGCCAAATTCACGGTAGCTGTGGCGACGCTCACCGAAGATCGTCGCGACATGGTCCGGGTTCTGTTGCAGCGTGCGTTGCAGGCATTGAGTCATGTACATGCTGTCAGCTCACACCCCGATCCTTGCCGGCCCAGAACGGTTCACGCAGGTCGCGCTTGAGTACTTTGCCGGCGCCCGACAATGGCAGGCTCGTGCGGAACTCCACCGATTTCGGGGTCTTGTAGCCGGCGATCTGGCGGCGGCAGTGTTCGATGATCTGCGCGTCTACCACTTGATTGTCCGGCTTGAGCACCACCACTGCGTGCACCGCTTCGCCCCATTGCGCACAGGGAATGCCGATCACCGCACAGGCCGCGACGGCCGGGTGGCTGGCGATGGCGCTTTCCACTTCGCCGGAATACACGTTCTCGCCACCGCTGACGATCATGTCCTTGAAGCGGTCGACGATGTAGATGTAACCCTCCTCGTCCATGTAGGCGCCGTCGCCGGTGTGCATCCAGCCGCCACGCAGGGCCTTGGCGGTTTCCTCGGGGTTGTTCCAGTAGCCGAGCATGATGTTCGGGCCGCGCACCACCACTTCGCCCACGGTGCCGCACGGGACCGGGTTGTCGTGTTCGTCGACGATGCGCACGGTCACCCCCAGCCCCGGCCGCCCGGCCGAACGCAACCGGCCACTGGCGATGCCGGCGGCGTTATGGTTTTCCGGGCCGTTGGCGGTGATCGGTGGTGCGGCCTCGGTCATGCCGTAGCCTTGGGTGAACTCGACATTCGGCAAGGCTTTCAGGGCCATTTCCAGCAAAGGTACCGCAATCGGCGAGGCGCCATAGGTCAGGCAGCGCAGGCAACTCAAATCATGTTTGGCGAATTCCGGGTGCATGATCAGCACTTGCAACATGGTCGGCACAATCAGGATGTCGGTGATGCGTTCACGCTCGATAGTGCGCATCACGTCCAGCGCATCGAAGGCCGGGACGAAGATGCTCGGCAGCCCGAGCAGCGAAATCAGGATCACCCGCGACAGCGCCGCCAGATGAAACATCGGCGCGATGTGCAGGGTCAGGGCATCGGTCGGCACCGGCACATCGGCAGCCCGGGCCACGGCCGCCGACCACAGGTTCATGTGCGACTGCATGACGCCTTTCGGCCGACCGGTGGTGCCGCCGGTGTACATGATGCTGGCCAGGTCGTCGCCGCCGCGAAACGCATCGTCGACCGGCGCTGCGTCCCGAATCAGTTGCTCGTAGGAGAGCATGCCTTCAGGCAACGGACCGTCGCCGATATGGATGAGCAACGGACGCACCCTGGCGGTGCTGGCGATGCCTTCGGCCATGGGCAGGAACGTGTCGTCGATCAGCAGGATGCGGGTGTCGCAGTCGTCCAGCGAATAAACGATTTCCGGCACGCTCCAGCGGATGTTCACCGGGTTGACCACGCCGCCGCCCCACCAGGTCGCGAGGAAATATTCGAGGAAGCGGTCGGAGTTCAGGCCCAGCAGGCCGACCCGGTCGCCAGTCTGCATGCCCAGTTGCTGCAACGCACCGGCGAGGCGCGCCACCCGGTCGGCCAATTCGGCATAGGTACGACGGCGGTCGCGAAACACGGTCGCCAGTGCATGGGGGCGCTGTTGCAGCACATGGTGCAGGCCTTGGGTCAGATACATGGGGCTCTCCTGTAAATTATTGTTGTCAGGCAGGGACGAAATGGGCGCAGCGGGTCAGGTGCCGGTGTAGGTCGGTGAGCGTTGTTCGGCCAGGGCCATGCGCCCTTCGGCGTGATCCTCGCTGTCGCGCAGCAACCCCCAATGAAGATGCGACTGGATGGCGAAATCCCGTGGCGTCAGGTGGGCGGTTTGCAGCGCCAGGCGCTTGATCGACTGCACCGCCAGCGGGCCGTTGGCGGCGATGCGCTCGGCCAGGTCCAGGGCCGTCGAGAGCAATCGGTCCTGGGGCAGCAGGTCGATGATCAGCCCGATGCGCAAGGCTTCCCCGGCGCTGACCGGCTCTCCCGTCAGGGCGATTTTCATGGCGTGGGCGGCGGGAATCGCGCGCAGCAGCAAT
This sequence comes from Pseudomonas sp. SDO5591_S426, assembly GCF_054070755.1. Classification (NCBI taxonomy): domain Bacteria; kingdom Pseudomonadati; phylum Pseudomonadota; class Gammaproteobacteria; order Pseudomonadales; family Pseudomonadaceae; genus Pseudomonas; species Pseudomonas sp. SDO5591_S426. Next base: position 3,494 of record NZ_JBSVXD010000171.1, read on the forward strand.
TGCACGCCGCCCGCGGCCGGAATGGTCGCGTCGCGCACTTCCGGCAAGCCGAAGGTGGCCGTGTCGGCGGCGATCCGCAGGTCACATTGCAGCGCCAGTTCCAGACCGCCGCCCAGACAGGCGCCATTGACGGCGGCGATGATCGGCTTCCAGATGTCCAGGTCGCTGAGGTCGAACAGGCGTGTGTAGCCACCCTCCTCGGCTTCGGTCTCGCGGCTTTTCAACGTCCCGGCGACAAAACCGGACGCCGGCCGCAATGATTCCTTGTGGCTCGCGCCGCAACAAAAGGCACGCTCTCCGGCACCAGTCAGCACGATGACCCGCACCTGCTCGTCATCCTGGCAGGCGCCAAGGGTCTTGCGCAGGTGCATCAGGTCGCTGGCGCTCAGCGCATTGTTCGACTGTTGCGCATCGAGCGTGATCAGCGCCACGTGATCGATGATCTTGAACTGAATGGCCATGGGCTAACTCCTGCGCTCCACCGCTGCTGCGCTGTTCTGATGGAGCGCCAGGCGGCACTCCTGTTGTTATGCCGTCCAGTAGATCAATCCGTGAATCGTCGACGACCACCCGCATCGGGTGGCGGATGCCGAAGTCAGGGTCATGACATTCAGGCTGTGGGTTACACTCGATTGGATTCAGCGCATTCTCAAAACAAAAATGATTCGGACAACCCCATGGACAAACACCGCAAGTCCAATGCATCGGACACGCTCGCGAGCCAGGTCTTGAATCCGTCACAGTCGCCGATCGTCAGCACCAAACTGGTTCCGCCGCGCAGCGCCGGGCGCCTGATTTCCCGCGAGCGCCTGCAAGAGCAAATGCTCAAGGCCCGGCGCCAGCGCTGCATCGTGCTCAAGGGCCCGGCCGGTTGCGGCAAGACCTCGACGCTGATTGCCTGGCGCCAGGCGCTGTTGCCGTTGGGGTTCGATGTGGCGTGGTTGACGCTGTCGGCTGATGACAACGAATTGACCCGTTTCATCGATTATCTGCTCGCCAGTCTCGGCCAGATCGACCCCGCGCTGGTGCGCGAAGCCACCCAGCTGGAAGGTCGCGGCATCGACAGCGAAGCGGTGGAACGCACGGTCATCACCCTGGTGCGCAGCATTGCCAGTCGCGGCCGCGAACTGGTGCTGGTGCTCGATGACCTGCATCACCTGACCGACGTGGGCATTCATCAGGCCCTGCAATGGCTGATCGACTACGCGCCGGTCAACCTGCATCTGGCGTTGGTCTCGCGCAGCGCCGTGCCGCTGTCGCTCGCGCGGTTGCGCAGCCAGGAGCTGGTGCTGGAATTGAACCTGCGTGACTTGCGCTTTACCCCGGCGGAATCCGAGCAATTCCTCAAGGCGCAACTGGGCGAGATCGACGCCCGCGACGCCAAGCAGATGCACGAGCTGACCGACGGTTGGGCGGCGGGCCTGCAACTGCTCGCGGTCAGCCGCAAAAAGAACCGGCCACCGGCGACCACGGGCACCCCTTCAGTACAGATTCAGGTGCGGGACAATCAGGCGTTCGCCAAGTTTTTTGAAGTCGAGGTGTTGTCCCACCTGTCTCCGACCGATCTCGACCTGATGTTGCTCATGGCCGTGTGCAACCGCTTTTGTGCTTCGCTGTGCGCCGCCCTCAGTGGTCACCCGGAGGCGGTTTCCGAAGCCAATGCGCTGCTGGCGCGCCTGGAGCGGGACAACCTGTTCCTGATCCCGGTGGACAGCACCGAACGCGAAACCTGGTATCGCCTGCACCCGTTGCTGCGCGAAACCCTGCTCAAGTATTTCGATTCACGCAGCCAGGCCGAACAACACGCCGTGCACGTCCGTGCCTGGAACTGGTTCCGTGACCATCGCTACCTGGACGAAGCGGTGCACCATGCGGTGATGGGCGGCGATCCCTCGGCCGCTGCCGATCTGGTGGAGCAGAACGCCGAGGCGCTGTATGCCCATGGCGACCTGCGCATGTTGATCGAGCTGGTTCGGCTGCTGCCGGTCGAGCAGGTACAGGCGCGGGTCAAGCTGCGGATCCTCAAGGCCCGGATGCAACTCTACGCCCGGGATTTCGACGCCTGCACCAACAGCCTCGAACAACTGTTCCGCGATGTTCCCGAGAGCGAGGTGCACGACCGTTTCATGATCTCGCTGCTGCGCGCTTCCCTGGCGCTGCAACGGGATGACACCGACGCAGCCATGTCGGTCCTGCCGCAATTGCTCAACCCGCCACCGGGCAGCAATAGCGTGGCCATCGGTTCTTGCGCGAACATCCTGTCGTGGCTGTACATGCATCGCGGCGAATATGAAAAGGCCCGCCAGGTGCAACTCGACCGCCCAGCCTTGCTGATCAATGGCGAGCCGTTGCTGGGCACCACGGCGGGCAGCCTTCAGGGGCGTTGCATGATTGGCCTGAGCCTGGCGCTGGAAGGCCAGATGACCCAGGCGGAAAGGGTTTATCGCGATGTGCTGCATGAGGCCGGCCAGTGCGGCAAGGCTGGTGCCGACGCGACTTACCTCTCCGCTGCGCTGCTGGGCGAAGTGCTGTACGAAACCAACGACGTCGACGCGGCGTTCAAATTGCTCTCGGGATGGATCGATATCCTGGAGCGGATTTCGATCCCCGACTCGGTCCTGCGCGTGCTGCAAGTGCTGTGGAACGTGCAATGGCTGGCGGGCAACCAGCAGGAAGCGCTGGCGTTCGTCGAACGGCTGGACGAGTACGCAATCAAGCTCGGCCTGGAACGGCTGCAAGCGTATTGCCTGACCTGGCAGGTGCGCTGGTTGTTGATCCTCGGTGAATCGGCGGCGGCCCACGCCAAACTGACGCGTCTGGAGGCCATCGACGCCCGCCACCCGGATGCCGGGCACACGGCGCTCAAGGAAATCCACATCCTCACCGAGAACGCCCGCGTGCGCTGGCAACTGGCTCAAGGCGACCTGAACGGTGCGGCGACGCGCATCGAGCGACTGATCGAGACCTGCGAACGCCATCGCCGCCAGCTCGGCACGGTGCGTCTGTTGGTCCTGGGTGCGGTGATCGAGTCCGAGCGAGGCAATCATGAACTGGCGCGGGACAAAATCATGGAAGCCTTGCGCCGCGGGCAGCGCTTCGGTCTGGTGCGCAGCCTGCTCGATGCCCATCAGGATGGGCTGAAGCTGATTGGCGACATCACCAGCCGTGAAACTCTTGACCCGGTGCTGGCGTTCTATGTCGAGCGGCTACAAGCGGCCAACGTGACAGCGCCTGCCGTCTCGAAGGACAAACCGGCCACACCGACAACCAGCAAACCGCTGGCGGCCGGCATCGAGCCCTTGAGCGAGCGGGAAATCGAAGTCGTGCGCCTGCTGGCCCAAGCCTTGCCCAACAAGAAAATCGCCCGGGCCTTGGGGCTGTCCCCGGAAACCGTGAAATGGCACCTGAGCCACATCTACAGCAAGCTCGGCGTCAGCAGCCGCGATGAAGCGGTGGCGCGGGTTCGGGATCTTGAATCACAAAGCGATACCGACACCCCACCGAAATAAAGTGAACATCCTGTAGGAGCTGCCGCAGGCTGCGATCTTTTGATCTGGCTTGTGAAAATCAAAAGATCGCAGCCTCGTTCCACTCGACAGCTCCTACAGGGGGAATGCAATCAACAGGGATTGTATTTCCGTCCCTGGATCATTGAATTTCCAACCCGCCACCCACCTCGGGTGGCGTTCGTCCGATGCCCCCCACCTATCGTAAGCCTCATTCACAGGCGCTCGGCCCACTGCCGGCCTGCCATCGATGAGGAGTCTTGCGTGCACATCGCCCGAACCGTTTTCCGCGACGACCATGAAATGTTCCGTACTACCGTGCGACGTTTCTTCGAGCGTGAATGCCTGCCTCGTCAGGCCGAGTGGGACAAGGCCGGTCAGGTCGACCGCGAAACCTGGCTCAAGGCCGGTCGCGAAGGTTTGCTCGGCATCACCTTGCCCACCGAATACGGTGGCGGTGGTGGTGATTTCGGCCACTGCGCGGTGTTCAACGAAGAGTTCGCCCGGGCCGGTGTGAGCGGCGCCTATTTCGGCATGCATTCCGACGTTATCGCCCCGTATATCAACCGCTGCGGCAACGACGAACAGAAACAGAAATGGCTGCCGGGCATCTGCTCCGGCGAAATCATCCTCGCCATCGCCATGACCGAACCCGGCACCGGCAGCGACCTGAAAGCTGTGCGCACCAGCGCCGTACGCGAAGGCGATGAATACGTCATCAATGGCAGCAAGACCTTCATCAGCAACGGCCTGACCGCCGACCTGGTGATCGTCGTGTGCAAGACCGACCCAACCGCCGGCGCCAAGGGCATCAGCCTGATCGCCGTGGAAACCAACCGCGCCGGTTTCAAGCGCGGGCGCAAACTCGAAAAGGTCGGCCAGCACGCCCAGGACACCGCCGAATTGTTCTTCGACAACGTCCGCGTGCCGGTGGGCAATCGCCTGGGTGAAGAAGGCCTGGGCTTCACCTACCTGATGGGCGAACTGCCGCAAGAACGCTTCTCCATCGCCGTGTCCGCCGCCGCCAAACTGGAAAGCCTGCTCAAGCAGACCATCGAGTACGTGAAGGACCGCAAGGCCTTCAACCAGACCGTGTGGGACTTCCAGAACACCAAGTTCAAGCTCGCCGACATCAAGGCCCAGGCCACCGCCATGCGCGTCATGGTCGATTACTACCTGGGCGAGCACATGCGTCGGCGCCTGACCCTCGAAGAAGCCGCGATCGCCAAGCTCTACACCACCGAAACCCTGTGGAAATGCATCGACGACATGGTCCAGCTCCACGGTGGCTACGGCTACATGATGGAGTACCCGATCGCCCGCGCGTTCGTCGACATGCGCGTCAACCGCATCTACGGCGGCACCAGTGAAGTCATGCGCGAAATGATCGCGCGCAAGCTCTGAATCTCTCTAACAACAAGGAAAACAACGATGAGCCAAAAAGTGTTCGTGGCTGGCGTCGGCATGATCCAGTTCAAGAAACCGGGGACCAACGAGCCCTACGACATCATGGGTGAACAGGCGATTCGCCTGGCCCTGGCCGATTGCGGCCTGGACTTTCGTGACATCCAGCAGGCCTACGCCGGTTATGTCTATGGCGACTCCACCTGCGGCCAGAAAGCGCTGTACCGCGTGGGCATGACCGGCATCCCGCTGATCAACGTCAACAACAATTGCGCCACCGGTTCAAGCGCGCTGTTCCTAGCCCGTCAGGCTGTGGCCAGCGGCGCGGTGGACTGCGCCTTGGCGTTCGGCTTCGAGCAGATGAACCCGGGGGCGCTGAAATCCGCCTGGACCGACCGCGCGCCGGCCACCGAACGCGCGCTGAAGTTGACCAACGAACTGGTGGGCATGCCCGACCTGCCGACCGCGATCCGTCAGTTCGCCGGTGCCGGTTTCGCCCACATGCAGAAGTACGGCACGCAACTGGACACCTTCGCCAAGATCCGCGCCAAGGCCAGCCGTCACGCGGCCAACAACCCGCTGGCGGTGTTCCGCAACGTGGTCAGCACCGAAGAAGTCATGGCTGCGCCGATGCTCTGGGAAGGCGTGCTGACCCGCTTGATGGCCTGCCCGCCGACCTGCGGCGCCGCCGCGAGCATCGTGGTCTCCGAAGCGTTCGCGAAGAAGCACGGCCTGCGCACCGACGTGTTGATGGCCGGCCAGGCCCTGACCACCGACCTGCCGAGCACCTATGACGCCAAGGACATGATCCGCGTGGTCGGTTTCGACATGACGCGCATGGCCGCCGACATCGCCTACAACCAGGCCGGCATCGGGCCAAAAGACATCGACGTGATCGAGTTGCACGACTGCTTCGCGCAGAACGAGCTGCTGACGTACGAAGGCCTGGGCCTGTGCGCCGAAGGTGGCGCCGAGCAACTGGTCAACGATGGCGACAACACCTACGGCGGCGAGTGGGTGACCAACCCGTCTGGCGGCCTGCTCTCCAAGGGTCACCCGCTGGGTGCCACCGGTCTTGCGCAGTGCTACGAGCTGACCCACCAGTTGCGCGGCACCGCCGACAAACGCCAGGTGCAGGACGCGCGCATCGCGGTGCAACACAACCTCGGCCTGGGCGGTGCCTGTGTCGTCACCGTGTACCAGAAGCACTGAAGCCGCGGGCATTGAAGAGGAGTCACTCAGATGATCGACAAGAAACACATCGGCAGACAACTGCCCACGTTCCTCGCCACCGCTGAAGCCGGGCAACTGCGTTTCTTCGCCAAGGCCACCGGGGAAACCAACCCGATCTACTTCGACGAGCAGGCTGCTCGCGACGCGGGCCATCCAAACCTGCCGTTGCCGCCGACGTTTCTGTTCTCGCTGGAATTCCAGATCCCGTCCAACGCCTGGCGCGACGAACTGGGCATCGTTACCGCGCGCATCCTGCACGGTGAAGAGTCGTTCCGTTATCACCGCATGGCCTACGCCGGCGACACCCTGCGCTTCGATGTGCGCATCGCCGACATCTACGACAAGAAAGGTGGCGCGCTGGAATTCGTGGTGCGCGAAACCCGAGTCACCAATCAGCACGGTGAGCACGTCGCGGACCTGCGCAGCGTGCTCGTGCAGCGCAACAGCTGAAGCGGAGAACAACCATGAACGCCATAAGCCTGGAAACAATCAACGTCGGCGACACCCTGCCACCGCTGGCCCTGCCGCCGATCAACCGCACCACCCTGGCGCTGTTTGCCGGTGCGTCGGGTGACTACAACGCCATCCACATCGACACCGATTACGCACGCAAGGCCGGCATGCCCGACGTGTTCGCCCACGGCATGTTGTCGATGGCCTACCTCGGTCGCCTGCTGACCCAATGGGTCGATCAGCGCCAGTTGCGCGAGTTCGGCGTGCGCTTTCTCGGCATCACCCACCTGGGCCACCAGATCACCTGCACCGGCGCTGTCGTCGAGCGTTTTGAAGTCGACGGCGAGCAACGCATCAAGGTCGAAGTGCGCACCACCAATCAATACGGCGACACCAAGATTATTGGTGACGCTGTGATCGCTCTGTAAACAAACCCAAGAATTGAGGAGCAACACCCCATGGCAAAACTCGACGGCAAAATCGCACTGGTCACCGGTTCCGGTCGTGGCATCGGCCAGCAAATCGCCCTGAAACTGGCAAGCGAAGGCGCGCGCATCGTGATCAACGACCTCGACGCCGATCCGGCCCACGAGACCGCTGAGATGATCCGCAAAATGGGTGGCGAAGCCGCTGTCTGCCACGGCAACGTCAGCGCTCCGGATTTCGCCGAGCGCTACATCAAGACCGCAATGGACAACTTCAACGGCATCGACATCATCGTCAACAACGCCGGCTACACCTGGGACGACGTGATCCAGAAGATGAGCGACGAGCAGTGGTACGCGATTCTCGACTGCCACATGACCGCGCCATTCCGCATCCTGCGTGCCGCTTACCCGATCATCAAGGCACAAGCACAGGCAGACGCCGCCGCCGAACGTGAAGTGTTCCGCAAAGTGGTGAACATCTCGTCGGTGTCGGCGCTCAACGGCAACGCCGGGCAGATGAACTATTCCTCGGCCAAGGCCGGTGTGCTCGGCATGACCCGTGCGCTGGCGCGTGAATGGGGCCGCTTCAAGGTCAACGTCAACGCCGTGGCCTTCGGTTTCATCGAGACCCGCATGACCAGCGCCGACGCCCACGCCGGCGCGACCGTGAACATCGAAGGTCGTGACATCCGCGTCGGCATCAGCCCGGAAGCGGCCAAGTCGTTCGCCCAGCGCAACCCGTTGGGTCGGCCCGGCACTACCAAGGAAGCGGCCGACGCCGTGTACCTGTTCTGCTCGCCGGAATCGAACTACATCACGGCGCAGACCATCGCCGTCGCCGGCAATCTGCAATAACCAAAAACCTGTGGGAGCAGCCGGCCGACGCTCGGATGCTCGCGATGGACGTCAACGATGACGCGGGCTGCCTGATTGAACGTGGTGTCCTGACGTTTTTCGCGAGCAAGCTCGCTCCTACAGGATCGCAGGATCACCCCATGAACATGACTGAAAGCACCCTGCGCCGTGCCGTACCGATGGAGGCACGTTGATGAGCGACCTCATGCAACCGTTTTCCATGGCCGGCAAAACCGTGCTCGTGGCCGATGCCACTACCCGCTTGGGCGCACATTTCGCCCGGTTGATCAGCCTCGCCGGAGCCCGTGTGGCCATTGGCGCACAGCACGCTTCGCAACTGGAACAACTGGCGGCGGACCTGCGCTGGGAAGGCGGCGAAGTGTTGACCGTCAGCCTCGACAGCGCCCGTCGTCCCAGTATCGAGGCGGCGCTGGCGGCTGTCGAAGAGCGCTTCGGCAGCGTCGATGTGCTGATCAACAACAGCGCCGAGCGTGAACACATCGCACTGAACAACCACATCGTCCATTGCACCAGCCTGCACATGATCAAGGCCGAACGTGGCGGCAGCATCGTCAACATCGACCCACCGCCGCGCCCGATTTCCGAGCCCAACCCGTGCCTGCGGGCCAACAGCAGCCTGATCCGCATGAGCCGCGCCATGGCCCAATCGCTGACGCCGCACCGGATTCGCGTCAATGTGATTGCTGCCGGTCGAGGCCAGGATGCTGTCCTGCAAGAACTCAACGGTCCTTTGTTGCTGTTGGCGAGCGGCGCGGGCGCCAGCGTGACCGGGGCCGTACTGCATATCGACAACCGCAACTCCTGACGCCGCGCGATTCACTGTAGGAGCTGCCGCAGGCTGCGATCTTTTGATCTTGAAAAAGCCAAAG
>NZ_JBSVXD010000172.1:0-12261 GCF_054070755.1 Pseudomonas sp. SDO5591_S426
CCTGTAGGAGCTGCCGCAGGCTGCGATCTTTTTTCTGTAGCGCTGCCCAATGCCGCTGGCAGAAATTGCCCCCATCGCGCTAACGTAGAGTCACTGTCTATCGAAAAGGACTCTCCTGATGCACATCATCAACGCCCGGCTGCGCAACCAGGAAGGCCTGCATGAGTTGCACCTGGAAAACGGCCTGATCAGCAACATCGCGCGCCAGACCGAGGCGCCAACCTTGGGGCCGGACGATCTGGACGCCGGCGGCAATCTGGTGGTGCCGCCCTTCGTCGAGCCGCACATTCACCTCGACGCGACCCTGACCGCCGGCGAACCGCGCTGGAACATGAGCGGCACGCTGTTCGAGGGCATCGAATGCTGGGGCGAGCGCAAGGCGACCATCACCCTGGAAGACACCAAGACCCGGGCCAAAAAAACCATTGAAAGCCTCGCCGCCCACGGCATCCAGCATGTGCGGACCCACGTCGACGTTACCGACCCGCAGCTGACCGCGTTGAAGGCCATGCTCGAAGTGCGCGAGGAAAGTCGTCACCTGGTGGACATGCAAATCGTCGCGTTCCCCCAGGAAGGCATCGAGTCCTACCGCAACGGCCGGGACTTGATGGAGGAAGCGATTCACATGGGCGCCGACGTGGTTGGCGGCATTCCGCATTTCGAATACACCCGCGATCAGGGCGTCAGTTCGGTGAAATTCCTGATGGACCTGGCCGAGCGCACCGGGTGTCTGGTGGACGTGCATTGCGATGAAACCGACGACCCACACTCGCGCTTTCTCGAAGTGCTGGCCGAAGAAGCCCGCAGCCGCGACATGGGCTCGCGGGTCACCGCCAGCCACACCACGGCGATGGGTTCTTACGACAACGCCTACTGCGCCAAACTGTTTCGCCTGCTCGGGCATTCGGGCATCAGTTTTGTTTCGTGCCCCACCGAAAGCATTCACCTGCAAGGGCGCTTCGACAACTTCCCGAAACGCCGGGGCGTAACCCGGGTCAACGAGTTGCTCGAAGCGGGCATGAACGTGTGTTTCGGCCAGGATTCAATCGTCGACCCGTGGTATCCGCTGGGCAACGGCAACATTTTGCGGGTACTCGAAGCGGGGCTGCACATCTGTCACATGCTCGGTTACCGCAATCTGCAAAGCGCGCTGGACCTGGTCACCGACAACAGCGCCAAGGCCTTGGCCCTGGGTGATCGCTACGGGCTGGAACCGGGGCGGCCGGCGAACTTGCTGATTCTTTCTGCCGAGAATGACTACGAGGTGATCCGCAGCCAGGGGTTGCCGCTGTATTCGGTGCGCGGTGGCAAGGTGTTGATGAAGCGGACGATGCCGGTGGTGGAGTTCAGTGGTCTGAGCTGAGATTTGTGTTGGCTGGACTGACGTAATCGCGGGCAAGCCCGCTCCCACAGTGATCTTCAGTGAACACAATATTTGTGTACGACTACGGTCCTGTGGGAGCGGGCTTGCCCGCGATAGCGATCGAACCTTCAACCAATCAACCGAGCCGTCCCAAACAAGCTGACCCGACTCAATTCCCCCTGCTCTTCCTCCAGCAAAATCGGCGCCGTGCCACCGGGCATGGTCACTTTCACCTCGCCGGCACTGACCCAACCCACGCGCCACGCCGCACACGCCACCGCACTGGCACTGGTCCCCGAAGACGCCGTCGGCCCTTCGCCTCGTTCGAATACTCGTGCGACCACATGCTGCCCGGACTCATGCATCGCCCATTGCAGGTTGATCCCCGCCGGACACGGCCGCCCTGCCCCGGTCGGCATGGCATAGGCGATACGCGTCAGCCCTTCGCCCAACGCCGGCTCGCGCATCTGCTCGTTGCTCGGCAAGTGCTCGGCGCTGTCCACCAGCGTCACGCAATGTGGATTGCCGACCCGCGCGAATTGGCTGCGCGACCAAGCGCTATTGAGTACTGACAAGGGTTGCACGTGGCTGAGTTCGCGGCCGTTCAACAGCGCCGTTTCGACGCCAACGGCACTGACCGCCGACGGCCCGAACCCTGGCCGGCCCAGGTCAAGCCAGAAACCTTGCACACCCTCGACTTGCGCGGCTGTCACCGATGTCTGCCCCGGTGAAGGGGTGTCGGTTTTGTCGTGGTGAACCCTGAGTAAACAGGCTTTGTCGCTGGGCAAAAGCCCCTGGTCGCTGAGCGCCTGGGAGAAAATCGTCAGCCCATTGCCACTGCGCTCGGCCAGAGTGCCGTCGGTGTTGACGATCAACAAATCGAAGGGCGGCGAAGACTGGAACGGGCCAACCAGAAGACCGTCACTGCAATGGTCCTTGCTCCCCGCTGGTTGCGTGCCCGGAGCCCAGGAACAACACGCCTCGATGGCCGCCAACGCCCACGCTTCGCGGGTTTGCGCGGCGTGACTGGCCTGATCGGGTACGGCGATACCCTGTTGGCGCAACACCTCGGGCGCCACGACCCTATAAATGTTGCCTCGTGCATCGTAGAGCCGCGTCATGTACCGGTCCTGAGATCAGCCAGAAAAGAGCCCGTACTTTAGAGCCTCACGGAAGACGACAGCAAATATTGCCGCATCGAAATTCCGGTTACTAAGCGCCCTGTTTTAATCGCGAACTGTTGCCGTGGCCTGTCATTAATGACAGCAGACAACCTCGCCTCGCCAGCTCAGAGTTGAATCCTGGCCACTATTGCCCGGAGACACCATGAAATGGACTTCCCTGCCCACTCTCCTGATAACACTGACCTTGAACGGGGCGGCAATCGCCGATGAGCCGGTGCGCAATGGCGGTGGCGAGGAAATCCTGTTGCAAGGGTTCCACTGGAACGCCAGCCGTAACCCGACGGAAAAATGGTACGCGGTGCTAACGCGCATGGCCGGTCAGATTGGCAGCGATGGCTTCACCGCCCTGTGGATGCCTCCACCCTGGAACGATGTTTCGCGGTGGAAAACCCTATCGGCAGAAGGCGGCGGCGAAGGCTACTTCTGGCACAGCTTCGACAAGAGCAGTCACTACGGCAGCGATGCACAACTGCAGCAGGCCGCCAGTGCGCTGAGCCAGGCGAGCGTGAAAGTGGTGTACGACATCGTGCCCAATCACATGAACGATAAAGACGTCTATTCGCTGTTTCCCAGGGGACAAAACGAGTGGCGCCACGACTGCGCGCAATGCGACGAAGGCGATGCCTTCATGGACGGGGCGGCGGATCTGAATACCGCCAACAAAGAAGTATTCGCCACCTTCGAAAAGGAACTCATCAACCTGCGCGACCAGTACGGCGCCAAGGGCCTACGCTTCGACTTCGTCCGCGGCTATGCAGCGGAAACGGTTGATCGGTGGATGCAGGTTTTTGGCAACCAGCAGTTTTGCATCGGTGAAATGTGGAAAGGCCCCAATGAGTACCCTGAAGGTGACTGGCGCCATAAAGCCAGTTGGCAGGATGCACTCAAGGACTGGTCGGACCGCTCGCACTGTACGGTCTTCGACTTTGCCCTTAAGGAACGCATGCAAAACGGCTCGCTCGCCGAATGGCGCCACGGGCTCAATGGCAACCCGAATCCCGCCTGGCGCGCGGTCGCCGTAACCTTTGTCGATAACCATGACACCGGCTATTCACCGGGTGCGAATCAAGGACAACATCACTGGCCGTTGCCGGAAGAGCGGCGTAATCAAGCCTACGCCTATATCCTCAGCAGCCCCGGTACACCCGCGGTGTACTGGCCGGACATGTACGACTGGCAACGGGGCGATTTGATTCGCCAGTTGATCAGGCTACGCAAGGAGGCCGGCATCAAGGCAGATTCCGGGATCCGTTTTCATCCACAGTATTCCGGGATGGTCGCCACCACCACAGGCACTCTGAAAAGCCTGGTGATCGCACTGGATTCGGATTTGACCAAACTGCCGCAAAGCCTCGGCCAACCGGCGCTGGCAGCGGACGGCGATAAAATCCGCGTTTGGAGTACGCCTGCCGAACAATCGCTCATCGGCGTTCATTTCAATTGCGACTACGCCGACACCCGCTTCGGTCAAACCGTTTACGCCGTGGGCTCGTCCATTGAACTGGGCGCGTGGGACCCACGCCATGCCATCGCCTTGACGCACAATCCACAAGAGAACCGCTGGACCAGGGTCATCGACCTTCCAGCGAAACAAGTCATCGAATGGAAATGCATCCTGCGCAACAAAGAGTTGCCTGACACCGTGCGCTGGCAACCGGGGCCGAACGTCAGCTTCACCAGCGGCGAAGCCAGCGTTACCCGGGGAACCTTTTAGTCCATTGGATCTGCGGTTGTGAGCAGTCTTCAAGGTCGCGACAGATGAACTGATGTGCAAGGATGGCGGTCTGCACACAGTCAGTCACCTGCGTTACCAAGGACTTTTCATGACCGCCATCCACACGCCACCGCACTTCGTACCCGGGCGCCTGGAACAGATGTCCACGCGCCTCGCCTTTTTCATCGCCGGGTTCGGCATCGCCGCATGGGCGCCGCTGGTGCCGTATGCCAAGGCGCGGGCCGGGTTGGACGAAGGCACGTTGGGCCTTTTGCTGCTGTGCCTGGGCGTGGGCTCGATACTGGCGATGCCTTTAGCCGGCATCCTCGCTACGCGCTTTGGTTGCCGCAAGGTGGCGACCGGCGGGACCTTGCTGATCTGTGCAGCGCTGCCGTTGCTGGCGACGGTGTCGTCGATTCCGGCTTTGATTGGCGCCTTGTTCATGTTCGGCGCGGGCCTGGGCACCGTGGACTCGACGGTGAACCTGCAAGCGGTGATCGTCGAGCGCGCCAGCGGCAAAAACATGATGTCGGGATTCCACGGGTTGTTCAGCCTGGGCGGGATCGTCGGCGCAGCGGGCGTCAGTGCCCTGCTCGGCCTTGGGCTTTCGCCGCTGGGCGCGATGCTGGTGGTGATTGCCTTGTTGCTGGTCACACTGTTGAAAGCCGTGCCGCACATGCTGCCGTATGGCAGCGAGAGTTCCGGGCCGGCGTTCGCCGTTCCCCATGGCATCGTGCTGTTTATCGGCGGGATGTGCTTCATCGTGTTCCTCGCCGAAGGTGCAGCGCTGGACTGGAGCGCGGTGTTTTTGGCGCAGGAGCGCGGGATCGACACGGCTTATGCCGGATTGGGTTACGCAGCGTTTGCGCTGACCATGACGGTGGGTCGCTTGACCGGTGATTCGATCGTGCGACGGCTTGGCGCGACGCGGGTGATTGTGTTCGGTGGGCTGACGGCGGCGGCTGGATTGGCTCTGGCCACATTCGCCCCGAGCTGGGAAGCGGCGCTGGTGGGATATGCGCTGCTGGGCGCCGGTTGTTCGAACATTGTGCCGGTGCTGTACACCGCGGTGGGCAAGCAGACGGTCATGCCGGAAAGCATCGCCGTGCCGGCCATTACCACTTTGGGTTATGCGGGAATACTTGCGGGGCCTGCGGTAATCGGATTCGTCGCCCACGCCGCCAGTTTGAGTTTTGCCTTTGGGCTGATGGCGCTGTTGCTGGTTGCAGTGGCGATTGGCGGGAAGGTGTTGAAGGTCTAAGAGCATCGCTAGCAGGCTAGCTCCCACAGGTCCTCGGTCGTACACATTTATTGTGTTCACCGAAAATCCTGTGGGAGCTAGCCTGCTAGCGATGAGGTCAACTCGGTCGGTCTATCAGAACCCGACGCTGGCCTGCACGAAGAACGTGCGCGGTGCGCCGACGTACATGCCCGAGTTGTTGTCGCTGGAGCGGGTGAAGTACTGCTTGTCGAAGATGTTTTTCACCCCGGCGCCGACTTTCAGGTTCGACACCTGCGGACCGAAGTCATAACCGCTGCGCACGTTCCAGGTGACATAACCCGGAATGTCGCCGTACTGGCCATCGGCGGTGCCTTCGGTGATGTAGTTATTGGTGAAGCTGCCGTCGGCGTTTACCGCGACGCCTGGCGAGCGCTGCTTGGACTGGGCAAACGCGTCGATGTTGTAAGTCCAGCGGTTGATGTCGTAACGCAGGCCGGCCGTTGCCACCTGACGCGAGTAGAACGGCAGGTCACGGCCCTTGAAGTCCGGAATTTCCCCTTCATACACGGCACGCGTGTAAGTGAAACCGGCGTTGGCGGTCAGGCCATCCAGGCGAGGGTCCAGTGCGGCCATGTTGTAGTGCACCGACGCTTCAATCCCGCGGTGCGTGGTCGCGCCGAGGTTGGTCCAGCCTGCGTCGTTGCTGATGTACTGCAACTCTTTGTCGAAGTCGATGTAGAACAGCGTCACTTCACCGCCCCACACATCATCGTTGTAGCGCGTGCCGACCTCGTAGGTCTTGGCTTTTTCCGGCTCCAGACCGTTGGCCGGTTCGTCACCGGAGCCACCCTGGCCGAGCTGGAAGTATTGCAGGCTGCCGAACGACGTTTCGTAGTTGGCGAACAGTTTCCACGCATCGGAGATGTGATACATCACGCTCAGGGCCGGCAGCGGCTCGTTGCTTTCGATGCTGCGGTTCTTCTCCGGCACAGGCTTGCCGGCGGTGTCGAGCACCGGGCGGTCGTGCCAGTCAGTGCTGATGTGTTCAAAACGGATGCCCGGTGTCACGGTCCAGTTGCCGACATCGATTTTGTTATCGACATACACCGAGTTCGCTTCAGTGCCACCGGTACGGTCCTGATAGACGTGTCCGTCGGAACCCGGACGTACCACCGGTTCGTTGCTGCTGTTGAGCGCCAGGCGGCTGGCCGATTCGTGCATGCCTTCCTTCAGGTAGCGATAACCGACGCTGACTTCCTGGGTGGTCGGGCCGACCTCGAACACATGGGACACCCGTGGCTCGATGCCGAAGGTGTAGTAGGTACGCGGGAAGGAGCCGATAGTCTTCTGGTCACGGGCGGCGATGTTGCTGCCACGGAAGCTGTCGGAATAGTAGGTCAGCACTTCGGCCTGGGTACGGTCGTCGATCTGCCGTGCCCACTTGAACGACACATCCTTGCGGCGGCCGCTGAAGTTGTCGTTGTTGCGATCGGACTGGAACGGGTCGGCGTCATACTGCTTCTGCGTCAGGCCACCGGGCATGTCGGCGCTGGCGTCGTAGTAGTGGAAGTTGAGGCTGAAATCGTCGTAGTCGGTCGGAGCCCAATGCGTCTTCAGAATCACGTCGTCGATGTCGTTACCGTTGTTGCGCTCGCGGTAACCGTTGCCGTTCACGCCGGAGTACAGCAGCGCCACGCCGAGCCCGTTGTCGGCGGTGCCACCGACGAATGCCGTGTCGATGTGCTTCCAGCCGCCGTGCTGGGAGGTTTCCAGGGTGCTGCCGATTTCAGCGGAAGCTTTTTCCGGAATCGCACGGGTCACGAAGTTGATCACGCCGCCCACGTTCTGTGGTCCGTACCGCACGGAACCGGCGCCGCGCACCACGTCAATGCTGTCGAGGTTGCCGGAGGAAATCGGCGCCATCGACAACTGAGGCTGGCCGTAAGGGGCAAAAGCCGCCGGCACGCCGTCGATCAACACGGTGGAGCGTGGCGACAGACGCGAAGTCAGACCACGCACGCCGACGTTGAGGGAAATGTCGCTGCCGCCGGTGCCGTTGGCTTCCTGCACTTGCACGCCGGGTACGCGCTTGAGCACGTCGCCCACGTTCATCGCGCCCTGCTCGACCATGGCTTCACGGCGGATCACGGTACGCGCGCCGGGGTGGTTCTGCACCACGGCGGCATCGGCGTCACCGAGCCAGTCGCCGACCACCTTGATGTCGGTCGCGCTCAGTTCCAACGGGCCGTTCGACGCCGAAGTCGGCGCCGGCATCAAGGTCACCGAACCTTCATCGATCTGGTACTGCAGGCCGCTGCCTTGCAGCAACTGACGCAACGCTTCTTCCGGCGAAATATTGCCGTCCACCGCCGGGGCCTGCTTGCCAGCAACCAGTTCCGGGCTGAAAAAAACCTGCAACGAAGTCTGCTGGCCCAACTGAGTCAAGGCCTGGCCCAAGGGTTGCGCCTGGATGTGAATGGCGTCTGCGGCGAATGCCTGAGGCATCGCCACGTTGACCGCCAGCGCGAGCGCCAGCGGCAACCAAGGGAAGGTTTTGTTTTTAGCGGTGGATTTATTCACGTCGAACGTATTCCTGTGGATCGCAAGAGTGTGCGCTTGTTAATGCAAACCAGTTGCAGTTGAACAGGAAGACGATGAACTCGAAAAAAACCTGAATTTATTTTGAAATTATTTCCTGACTGCCGTCATCGAGGGTGCGCACGGCCACCGGAAGGATGCTCGGCAAGGCCTTGAGCAACGCATCGGTGTTGTCGGATTTGAACACGCTGGTCAGGCGCAGATTGCCCACCGCCGCGTTGCCGACCTTGAGTGGCTTGTCCCGATAACGCGAAACCTGCTCGGCGACATCGCTCAGGCTGGCGTTGTTGAACACCAGTTTGCCGCTGCGCCAGGCCGTCAGTTCAGCCTGATTGACCGGGTAGGCAGGCACGACCTTGCCTTGGGTATCGACATGGGTGCCCATGCCGGCGGTGAGGCTGACAAAGTCGTTATCGGCCGCCGAGCGTCCTTGAACCTTGACCGTGCCCTGCTCCACCACGACCCGGGTGTCGGTGCTGCCGTGGCGCACATCGAAGCGGGTGCCGGTGACCGTGACCTTGCCACTGCCGGACTCGACCACGAACGGTCGGCTGGTGTCGTGCTGGACGCTGAACATCGCCTCGCCTTCGGTCAGCTCGACGCCGCGTCGATTCTTTTCAAAACGCACCTGAATCCGGCTGCGGCTGTCGAGGTCGACCACCGAACCATCCGGCAATGCCACGTGGCGACGCTCGCCCAAGGCTGTGGAAAACTCCGCCGTGTAAGGCGACGATTGATTCAAGCCGCTGAACAGACCCAAACCGAGCGCCACTGCCACCACACTGGCGGCCACTGCATAACGCAGGATCGGGCGACGTTTGCTGCGGGCCGGCGCTTCTTCACACAGCGCGCGCAGACGCGCCGACGGCACCAGGTCGGCGGCTTTCCACAGGCCCTGGAGCAATTCGAATTCGTTTCGGTGTTGAGGGTGTTCGTCCAGCCAGGTTTCGAACTGGCGATGCGCGTCGACATCGACGGCGGGTTCCTGCAAACGCACAAACCACCGCGCCGCTTCATCGCGAACTGTTGTTTGCCCGCACGCACAATCACGAGTATCCATCATGGAAGTTCCTGTTTGGCTGGGGATGAGAATTCGCGGCCGCTCATGGGTACAGTCCTTCAAGGCGGTCGCGCAGATGCCGCAGCGTGCGGATCATATACTTTTCCACCATGTTCTTGGACAGTCCAAGGCGTTCGGCGATTTCCGCCTGGGTCAAACCCTCGATCTTCTGCCAGACAAACACCTTGCGGCAGTTGACCGGCAGCTCGGTGAGCGCCCGTTCGATGGAATCAGCCAACTGTATTGCGTGCATGTAATGCTCCGGGTCGCCGTTGGGCGACTCACTGACATCAATCGCCTCTGACTCCATGGCGCCCCGCCGATCCTCGCGCCGATAACCATCCACCGCGATATTGCGTGCGGTCTGGTGCAGGTACGCCCGCGGTTGCTGCACCGCCGCCGAATCGGACTCAAGCACCCGCACAAAGGTATCGTGGGCCAGATCCTCAGCCTGCGAGCGATTTCTCAGGCGACGGGTCCAGGTGCCAACCAACTCTTCGTAATGCTCGAAAAAGCCGTGTCTGCGGGGCAGCTTGGGGGTCATTTCGGTGTGCTGTGGAGACGGGGCGTGAATAGTAATGCTTCCTATTAACTCGAAGCAATGCTTTCGGTCCCGTCACAAAGCGCTTTGAGCGCTTGCCAATCCCCCGCCGGTCGGGAAAGCTGATGACGGCACAGATCCAAAGGATTCTGGCAGCAATTCCAAAGCAGCTCCGCACCGGCTGTAGCAAAGTGCTGGCATGTCTGACCCGGCTTTTCCGAAGGAACCCAGAAATGTTCACCTCACTTGCGTCGCATCACAGAAAACCGCTCGCCCGGCTCGCCCTGGCCATCTCCCTGAGCGCCCTCGGCCTGCCTTTCTGGGCGAGCACTGCCCAGGCCCACGGCGGCCACGCCGAAATGGTGCCGCTGCAAGCGGGCCTTGAGGAGTTTGGCGCAACGGTCAAGTGGGACGACTACGCCAATCTGTTCACCATCGCCAAGGACGGGGTCTACCTCAAGGTCAAACCGAACAGCAAAGTGGCGATGCTCAACGGCAAACGCATGGAGTTGACGGTGCCTGTGGTGTTCAAGGACAAGACCGCCTACATGTCCAAAGACTTCATCAACCAGGTGTTCCAGTCCGGGCTGGACACGACTTTTGTCGTGGAAACCCGCCCCAACCCACTCAACCCGTTGAGCGCCGACGAAATCACCGCCGCGGTGGACATCGTCAAAAAATCGGAAAACTACAAACCCGGCTTCCGTTTCACCGAAGTCTCGGTCAAGGAACCGCCGAAAGACCAGGTGTGGAACTTCGTCTACACCGGGCAAAACGTCACCCAACCGCGCCAGGCGAACATTGTGGTGCTGGACGGCAAGCATGTGATCGAGGCGCTGGTCGATCTCGACAGCAAGCAACTCAAGTCCTGGAACCCGGTGCAAGGCGCCCATGGCATGGTGCTGCTGGATGACTTCGCGACCGTGCAAACCGCCGTCGAAACCAGCCCCGAATACGCGCAAGCCCTGGCCAAGCGCGGTATCAACGATGTGAAAAAGGTTGTGGCCACGCCGCTGACCGTCGGCTACTTCGACGGCAAGGACGGGCTGGCGCAGGACAAACGCCTGCTGAAAATCGTCAGCTACCTGAATGTCGATGACGGCAACTATTGGGCGCATCCGATCGAAGGCCTGGTGGCGATTGTCGATCTGGAGCAGAAGAAGCTGATCAAGATCGAAGACGAAGCGCTGATCCCGGTGCCGATGAAACCGACGCCGTATGACGGTCGCGGGCGCAAGGGCGTGACGGTCAAACCGCTGGAAATCACCGAGCCGGAAGGCAAGAACTACACCATCACCGGCAACAGCATTCACTGGCAGAACTGGGACTTCCACGTTCGCCTCGATTCGCGGGTCGGGCCGATCCTGTCCACCGTCACTTACGACGACAAGGGCAAGAAACGCAAAATCATGTACGAAGGCTCGCTGGGCGGGATGATCGTGCCTTACGGTGATCCGGACGTCGGCTGGTACTTCAAGGCTTACCTCGACTCCGGCGACTACGGCATGGGCACGCTCACTTCGCCGATCGCCCGTGGCAAAGACGCCCCGGAAAACGCCGTACTGCTGGACGCGACCATCGCCGATTACACCGGCGCGCCAACCGCAATTCCACGTGCGATGGCGGTGTTCGAGCGCTACGCCGGGCCGGAGTACAAACACCAGGAAATGGGCCAGCCCAACCTCAGCACCGAGCGCCGTGAACTGGTGGTGCGCTGGATCAGTACCGTCGGCAACTACGACTACATTTTCGACTGGGTCTTCCAGCAGAACGGCACCATCGGCATCGACGCCGGCGCCACCGGCATCGAAGCGGTCAAGGGCGTGAAGTCCAAGACCATGCACGAGGACACCGCCAAGGAAGACACGCGCTACGGCACTCTGCTCGATCACAACATCGTCGGCACCACGCACCAGCACATCTATAACTTCCGCCTCGACATGGACGTGGACGGCGAGCAGAACTCACTGGTGGAAGTGAACCCGGTGGTGCTGCCGAACGACCGTGGCGGCCCGCGCACCAGCACCATGCAGACCGAAACCAAAGTGGTCAGCACCGAACAACAGGCCGCGCAGAAATTCGACCCGTCGACCGTGCGCCTGCTGACCAACTTCAGCAAGGAAAACAAAGTCGGCAACCCGGTTTCCTATCAGTTGATTCCGTATGCCGGCGGCACGCACCCGGTGGCCAAGGGCGCCAACTTCGGCAAGGATGAATGGCTCTATCACCGCCTGAGCTTCATGGACAAGCAACTGTGGGTGACACAATACAACCCGGAGGAAAAGTACCCGGAAGGCAAGTACCCGAACCGCTCGGACAAAGACTCGGGACTGGGGCAGTTCACTCAGGATAACCAGTCCATCGAGAACACCGATGACGTGGTCTGGCTGACCACCGGCACGACCCACATCGCCCGCGCCGAAGAGTGGCCGATCATGCCGACGGAGTGGGTGCATGTGCTGTTGAAGCCGTGGAATTTCTTTGATGAAACGCCGACGTTGAATCTCAATTCACCGAAGTAACCTCAAAAAGATCGCAGCCTTCGGCAGCTCCTACAGGATCGGGTTTACACACCGTCA
>NZ_JBSVXD010000173.1:0-12256 GCF_054070755.1 Pseudomonas sp. SDO5591_S426
TATGTATTGACTGACACACCGCATTCGCGAGCAAGCCCGCTCCCACAGGTTTAAGGGGGACCTTTAGATCCGGAACTGCCCCACCAGACTGCCCAACCGCTGCCCCAGATCCGCGAGACTGCGGGAGGTCTGCGCACCGAGCTGGGTTTCGCCGGCAACGTTGTCCACCGCCACCGCAATCTGATGCACGCTGCGGTTGATCTCTTCCGCCACGGCGGTCTGCTCTTCGGCGGCGCTGGCGATCTGCGCGTTCATCGAATTGATGGTGGCGATCAACTGCGCCATGGTGTCGAGCGATGCGCCCGCCTCGTTGGCCTGAGCGGACGTGCCGTCACCGGCCTCGCTGGAACGACGCATGGCTTCCACCGCCGACTGGGTGCCGGCCTGCAAACGGTCGATCATGCCCTGGATTTCCTGGGTGCTGATTTGCGTACGACTGGCCAGCGCCCGCACCTCATCAGCGACCACCGCAAACCCGCGCCCGGCCTCACCGGCGCGAGCGGCTTCGATGGCGGCGTTGAGCGCCAGCAAATTGGTCTGCTCGGCAATCGAACGGATCACCCCGAGCACACTGACAATCGACGACACGTCTTTTTGCAGACTGTCGAGCGATACGCCGCTGCTGCGAATGTCATCAACCAGTGCATGAATCTTGACGATGCTGCCGGCCACCACACGCTTGGCGGCCTGGCCTTCTTCGTCGGTCTGCTGGGCAGCCACCGCAGCGTTTTGCGCACTCTTGGCCACTTCCTGGGCAGCGGCGGACATTTCATTGATTGCCGTGGCGACCTGATCGGTTTCGTGACGCTGACGCTCCATGGCCTTGTCCGAACGATGGGCCTGGTCGGACACCTGAGTCACCAGCCCGGTCAGTTGCGAAGTCATTTCAGTGATCTGACGCACCAGGCCATGGATCTTGTCGACGAAACGGTTGAACGAGCCGGCCAGTTCGCCCAGTTCATCCTGGCTGGTGATGGTCAGGCGACGGGTCAGGTCGCCCTCGCCCGCCGCGATGTCGTCGAGGTTGGCTTTCATCAGGTTCAGCGGACGCAGAATGGTGTTGGCCAACAGCATCCCCGCCGCAGCGATCAGCAACAGCACCACCACGGCTACGCCAACGATGCTCAGCACCACGCCTTGCATGCGCTCCTGAACCTTGGCCTCGACCACCGCGACTTGCGCTTCGATGCCATCGAGGTTGACCGACGTACCCACCGCCATATCCCACTTCGGCAAGTATTCGGTGTAACCGAGTTTGGGCACCAGCACTTGGCTATTGCCCGGCAGCGGCGAGCTGTATTGCAGGTAATGCGTACCTTCCTTGGCGACTTTCACCAGATCACGGTTGACGTAGACGCCATTCGGGTCGCGGTTGTCCTTGAAGCTCTTGCCCACGCCTTCCGGGTCTTTGGCCTTGAACAGGCGCACAGTGTTGGAGTCGTAGCCGAAGAAGTAACCGTCCTTGCCGTAGCTGATGCTCGACAGCAACTTGATCGCCTGGGCCCGTGCGGCGTCATCACCTTGAGCAGCAGCTTCGTACAGCGGCTTGATCGTGGTCATGGCTACGGCGACATAACTTTGCAGAGTCGCCTTGGCATCGCTGAGCAGGCGTTCGCGGGTTTCCTCGACCTCTTGGCGGGCCTGGCCTTGCAGGATAAACAACGTGGTCAGACTGATGACCAGCGCGAAGAGCAACACCGGCAGGACGGCAAGGGACAGGACTTTAGCCTTCAGGCTCATGCGCATGACGTTCACTCTTTTGATTTTGTTGGCGTGGGTAAAGGCTTTAACGGCACGCGAACAAAAAACTGTAGGAGCACGGCTTGCCCGCGATTGCGTCCTTGAGAGCGCTATCGCCGGCAAGCCGTGCTCCTACAGAGAGCGCCGGGGTTACAAGACCATCGCGGCCACCCAGCCGAACACCAGCAGCGGCAGGTTGTAGTGCAGGAAGGTCGGGACCACGGTGTCCCAGATGTGGTGATGCTGGCCGTCGATGTTCAGGCCGGAGGTCGGGCCGAGGGTCGAATCGGAGGCCGGTGAACCGGCGTCACCGAGGGCGCCGGCGGTGCCGACGATGCACACAATGGCCAACGGGCTGAAGCCCAGTTGCACACACAGCGGCACGAAGATCGCCGCCAGGATCGGCACAGTGGAGAACGACGAACCGATGCCCATGGTCACCAGCAAACCTACCAGCAACATCAACAAGGCGCCGACGCCCTTGCTGTGATCGATGTACGCCGCCGACGATTCGACCAGCGTTTGCACCTCACCGGTAGCCTTCATCACTTCGGCAAACCCGGACGCGGCGATCATGATGAAGCCGATCATCGCCATCATCTTCATGCCTTCGGTGAACAGGTCGTCGGTGTCGCGCCACTTGACGATGCCCGACACCGAGAAGATCAGAAAACCAGCCAGCGCACCGATAATCATCGAGTCCAGCAACAACTGAATGATGAACGCCGCCGCAATCGCCACACCCGCCACCAGCAGGCTCATCGGGTTGTATTGCACCGCGACCTGCTCGACTTGCTCGATCTTTGTCAGATCGTAGATACGTTTCTTGCGGTAGCTGACAAACGCGATCAGCAGGCCCGCGACCATGCCCAGGGCCGGAATGCCCATGGCGTGGGTGACATTGATGCCGCTGATGTCCACGCCGCTGCGCGCAACGTTGGCCAGCAGGATTTCATTGAGAAAGATGTTGCCGAAACCCACCGGCAGGAACATGTACGGGGTGATCAGGCCGAAGGTGATGACACAGGCGATCAACCGGCGATCCAGTTGCAACTTGGTCAGTACATAAAGCAGCGGTGGTACCAGCAAGGGAATGAAGGCGATATGTATCGGCAAGATGTTCTGCGAGGCGATGGCCACCACCCACAGCAGACCGATCAACAGCCACTTGACCTGGCCACCGCCCGTGGCGTGCTGGCGATCGACCATTGCCAAGGCCTTGTCGGCCAAGGCATGGGCCATGCCCGACTTGGCAATCGCCACCGCGAAAGCACCGAGCAACGCGTAGGACAACGCCACCGTCGCCCCGCCGCCGAGGCCACTGTTGAAGGCTTTCAGCGTCGCTTCGATCCCCAGGCCACCGGTCAAACCACCCACCAGCGCACCAACGATCAGCGCGATCACCACATGCACGCGGGACAGGCTGAGTATCAGCATGATGCCGACCGCGGCAATTACTGCATTCATTGTCGTTCTCCAGACAAGCGAAAAGAGTCCAGCCGGGCGTCTGCATCAGCGGCCAGCGGGTTGAAGAATGGGTCTTATTAGAAGGGCGCGCACTTTGCCGCAGCAGCCCTTTCTTGTCAAAGCCAAGACTTGCTCGTGTAGGCGCTGCCGAAGGCTGCGATCTCCTGATCTTCAACGCCGGTGAGAACGTAAAAATCAAAAGATCGCAGCCTTCGGCAGCTCCTACAGAGGACACTCCGTTATTCGACGGGAGGGATAAAGAAAGCTCAATCGCAGCCGTTACAGTGCAAAGTCTCAGATATTTATCGAATAAGGACGTCTCCATGTCGCTCAGACAACTTTCCATCCAATGGAAAATCACCCTGCTGGCCGGGCTGTGCCTGGCGGGCATCGTGACCTTGCTGGTAGGTCTTTCGCTGTATCGCATGGAGCACAGCTCCGAGCTGGTGAAAGCCTCGAGCATGGAGATGCTGAATGAAGCGGCACAGGCGCGGATCGAGTCCCAGGGCGAAAACCAGGCGCTGGTCATTCGCCAGCAGTTCATGGACGCCTATCAATATGGCCACGGCTTTTCGCGTCAGGTGCTGTTCCTGCGCGACCAGGCCGAGAAGCGCTTTCTCGATGCCTTCGACCTGCGTGAAGACCTGACCCGTCAGGTCAAGTCGGCGCTGCAAGCCAATCCGGAGTTGCTCGGGTTGTCGTTGGTGTTCGAACCCAATGGGCTGGACGGCAAGGACGAACTGTTCGCCGATCAGAGCGAGGTCGGCAGTAACGAAAAGGGTCGCTTTGCCCTGTACTGGTCGCAACCGACGCCGGGCAAGCTGACCTCCATGCCCTTGCCGGAAAGCGACATGGCCGACACCCGCACCGGCCCCAGCGGCGAGGCGGCCAACGCCTGGTTCACCTGCCCGCGCACCAGCCTCAAGCCCTGCGTGATCGAGCCCTACTTCTATGTGATCGACGGCCACAACGTGCTGATGACCAGCATCGTGTTCCCGCTGATCGTCAACGGCAAGGTCATCGCTTCGCTGTCGGTGGATATCAATCTCAACAGCCTGCAAACCCTCAGCCAGAGTGCGAGCAAGAAACTCTACGACGGCCAGACCAGCGTCAGCATCGTCAGCCCGGCTGGTTTACTGGCCGGTTACAGCGCGGATGCGAGCAAGCTCAGCCAGCGCCTGGAAACCGTGGACAAGACCAGCGGCGCCGAGCTGATGCGCCTGCTCGCCACCAGCAGCAACACCAGCAGCCTGCACAGCGACCAACAACTGAAAGTGCTGGCGCCATTCCAGCCGATTCCGGGCGGCAAAGCCTGGGGCGTGTTGCTCGACGTACCGGAGAAAGTGCTGGTCGGCCCTGCCGAAACGCTGAAAAAACAACTGGATGACAGCAACACCGCCGGCACCCTGACCGAACTCGGCCTGGGCGTGCTGGCCGCACTGATCGGCCTGTTGCTGGTGTGGCTGATGGCGCGCAGCGTGACCAAACCGATCCTCGGCGTGGCGCACATGCTCGAAGACATCGCCAGCGGCGAAGGCGATCTGACCCGACGCCTGGCCTATGATAAACAGGATGAGCTGGGGCAGTTGGCCGGCTGGTTCAACCGTTTCCTCGACAAGCTGCAACCGATCATTGCCGAAGTGAAACGCTCGGTGCAGGACGCCCGCAGCACCGCGGACCAGTCATCCGCCATCGCCACCGAAACCAGCGCCGGCATGGAGCAGCAGTACCGTCAGGTGGATCAGGTCGCCACCGCGTCCCATGAAATGAGCGCCACCGCCCAGGACGTCGCCCGCAGCGCCGCCCAAGCGGCACAGGCTGCGAAGGATGCTGACCAAGCGACCCGCCGGGGCTTGTCCGTGATTGACCGCACGACCACCAGCATCGACAACCTCGCCGCCGACATGAGCGCGGCCATGGTTCAGGTCGAAGGCCTGGCGGCCAACAGCGAGAAAATCGGTTCGGTGCTGGAAGTGATCCGCGCCATCGCCGAACAGACCAACCTGTTGGCACTCAACGCGGCGATCGAAGCGGCGCGTGCCGGTGAGGCCGGGCGTGGTTTCGCGGTGGTGGCCGATGAAGTACGCAACCTGGCGCGACGCACCCAGGAGTCGGTCGAAGAAACCCGCCTGGTGATCGAACAACTGCAAAGCGGCACTCAGGATGTGGTCGGTTCGATGGGCAACAGCCATCGCCAGGCCCAGGGCAGCGTCGAACAGGTTGGGCAGGCCGTGACGGCGCTGCGACAGATCGGCGACGCGGTGACCGTGATCAGCGACATGAACCTGCAAATCGCCAGCGCCGCCGAAGAGCAAAGCGCCGTGGCCGAGGAGATCAACAACAACGTGGCGACCATTCGCGATGTAACTGAATCGCTGTCGGGGCAGGCCAATGAATCGGCGCGGGTGAGCCAGTCGCTGAACTGTCTGGCCAATCATCAGCAGGGCTTGATGGATCAGTTCCGGGTTTAAGACATGACCCATCCTTGTAGGAGCCGAGCTTGCTCCGGGCGGCGTTCCGACGATGGCGGCGACACATTCAGTATCAATGTGTCTGACCCACCGCTATCGCGAGCAAGCTCTGCTCCTACAGGTTTTGTACCCTTCAGCGCACATGTCGATTTCTCATTCATGATGGCGAGTGGATATCTACCCAAAGCCGATTATGCTTCATGAAACCTTGCAGCGATGCGAGGCCGTCAGTCTGTGTCCAATGGCCCGGGTACGGCAAAAATTGAGAGGTGCTCCGGCCTAAAACAAGAACAACGGAGAAAACTCATGGCGGCAATCGACAACACAACCACGGGCAGCGCACCCAACCACGGGATTACCAAGGAGGAGCGCAAGGTCATCTTCGCCTCGTCCCTGGGCACCGTGTTCGAGTGGTACGACTTTTACCTCTACGGCTCCCTCGCGGCGATCATCGCCAAGCACTTCTTCGCCGGCGTCAACGAGACCACGTCCTTTATCTTTGCCTTGCTCGCCTTCGCCGCAGGCTTTGCCGT
This sequence comes from Pseudomonas sp. SDO5591_S426, assembly GCF_054070755.1. Classification (NCBI taxonomy): domain Bacteria; kingdom Pseudomonadati; phylum Pseudomonadota; class Gammaproteobacteria; order Pseudomonadales; family Pseudomonadaceae; genus Pseudomonas; species Pseudomonas sp. SDO5591_S426. Next base: position 6,212 of record NZ_JBSVXD010000173.1, read on the forward strand.
GCGGCCATTCGGAGCGATTGTGTTCGGTCGGTTGGGCGACATGATCGGGCGCAAACACACCTTCCTCATCACGATTGTGATCATGGGTATTTCCACAGCGGTGGTGGGCTTCCTGCCCGGTTACGCGACCATTGGCGTGGCGGCGCCAATCATCCTGATCACCCTGCGCCTGTTGCAAGGTTTGGCCCTGGGCGGTGAATACGGCGGTGCGGCAACCTATGTGGCCGAACATGCACCGAAAGGCAGGCGCGGTTTCTTCACCTCGTGGATTCAGACCACCGCGACCCTCGGCCTGTTTCTTTCGCTGTTGGTTATCCTCGCCTGCCGCACCATCCTCGGTACTGAAGCCTTCGAAGCGTGGGGCTGGCGGATTCCGTTCCTGCTGTCGATCCTGCTGCTGATCGTCTCGGTGTATATCCGCCTGCAACTCAGCGAGTCGCCGGTGTTCCTGAAAATGAAAGCCGAAGGCAAAGCCTCGAAGGCACCGCTGACGGAGTCATTCGCCCGTTGGGACAACCTGAAGATCGTGATCATGGCGCTGCTCGGTGGCACGGCCGGTCAGGCCGTTGTCTGGTACACCGGGCAGTTCTATGCACTGTTCTTCCTGTTGCAAACCTTGAAGATTGACCCGCAGACCGCCAACCTGCTGATCGCCGGCTCGCTGCTGATCGGCACGCCATTCTTCGTGATTTTCGGCAGCCTGTCCGACCGCATCGGCCGCAAGGGCATCATCATGGCCGGCTGCATTCTCGCGGCGCTCACGTACTTCCCGATCTTCCATGCGTTGACCCAGTACGGTAACCCTGACGTGTTCATCGCGCAGGAGAAAAACCCGGTGACGGTGATCGCCAATCCCGACCAGTGTTCGTTCCAGTTCGACCCGGTGGGCAAGGCCAAATTCACCAGTTCCTGCGACTTGGCGAAGACTGTGTTGGCCAAACGGGCGATCCCCTATCAGAACGTCAAGGCTGAACCCGGCACCGTGGCGCAGGTGCGCATTGGCGAGAAAGTGATCCAGAGTTTTGAGGGCACCGGCATGCCGGCCGCCGACTTCAAGACCCAGAACGACGCGTTTACCGCCACGCTCGTTACCGCCCTCAAAGAGGCCGGTTACCCTGAGAAAGCTGACCCGGCCAAGACCAACTACCCGATGGTGTTGCTGCTGCTGACGATCCTGGTGATCTACGTGACCATGGTGTACGGCCCGATCGCTGCCTGGCTGGTGGAATTGTTCCCGGCGCGTATCCGCTATACCTCGATGTCGCTGCCCTATCACATCGGCAACGGCTGGTTCGGTGGTTTCCTGCCGACGGTGGCCTTCGCCATGGTGGCGGCGACCGGTGATATCTACTACGGGCTGTGGTATCCGATCGTGATCGCGGTGATGACGGCAATCCTGGGCATTTTCTTCATGCCGGAAACCAAGGATCGAGAGATTCATCACACCTGAACCCGGCACAACACAATCCCTGTGGGAGCGGGCTTGCCCGCGATTGCTGTGTAACAGTCAACGATGATGTTGAATGTTATGGCCTCATCGCGGGCAAGCCCGCTCCCACAGGTACCGGTTTTGTCTGGCAGTCATTAATTGCGTTTTGGCAGTTCGATCAACACCTTCAACCCGCCCCACTCGCTCTCCAGTAACCGCAATTCCCCGCCCCACGTGTCGACGATATCGCGCACGATGCCCAGACCCAGACCGTGCCCGTCAGTCTGTTCATCCAGCCGTGTGCCGCGGCTGAACACCTGATCGCGCCGGTCTTCGGGAATGCCCGGCCCGTCATCTTCAACGCTCAGCTCAAAGCCATCCGCTGTCTCGACCACACTCAAGCGAACCTCGGCGTCCGCCCATTTGCAGGCGTTGTCCAGCAGATTGCCGAGCAGCTCCAACAGGTCTTCGCGATCCCACGGCAGTTGCAGCCCCGTCGGGGCGCGATAGCTCAGGTCCAGGTGTTCGCCGTGAATCATGTTCAATGTCGCCAGCAATCCCGGCAGCTCGGCATCGCAGTCAAACAGCGCGCCCGGCAGTGCATCACCGGACAAGCGAGCGCGGTTGAGTTCGCGATTGAGCCGCTGCTGCACCTGCTCCAACTGGTCCTTGAGGATCTTGCGCAATTTCGGATGCGCGTCGAGTTGTTCGCTCGACGCCAGGCTCAACAGCACGGCCAGCGGAGTTTTCAAGGCGTGGCCGAGATTGCCCAGGGCATTGCGCGAACGCTTGAGGCTGTCTTCGGTGTGGGTCAGCAGATGGTTGATCTGCGCCACCAGCGGCTCCAGTTCCACTGGCACCTGGTCGTCGAGTTGCGAGCGCTGGCCCTGCTGCAACTGGGCGATCTGTTCGCGGGCCTTTTCCAGTGGCCGCAGAGCACGGCGCACGGTGATGCGCTGCAACAGCAAAATCAGCAACAACCCCGCCAGCCCGAGTGCGAGCCCGACCTGCTGCATCCGCTGAAAGCTCTCGCGCACCGGCGTGTAATCCTGCGCCACGCTGATGGAGATCGACTGGCCGAGGCGGCGATAGTCCGAACGCAGCACCAGCAACTGCTGCCCCTCAGGCCCCAATTGCAGGTTGCTGTGCAGGCCGGGATGGTCGAGGCGCGGCAGCTCCTGGTCCCACAGCGAACGGGAGCGCCAATGGCTGTCGGCAAAATCGATACGGAAATAATGCCCGGAAAACGGCCGCTGATAGGCCGGTGACAGGCGTCGCTCATCCAGCTGCAAGCCTTGCGGGCCACGCACCAGCGCCACCAACAGGTTCTCGCTGTCGTTGCGCAGCCCGGCTTCGAGGTAGCGTTGCAGGCCCATTTCGAACAACCACAAACTGGTTTGCGCCAGTATCAGGCCGACCACCACCATTACGCTGATCAGGCCCAGGCTCAAGCGACGCTGGATCGACCTCACCGCGCTTGCCCGCCGAACAGGTAACCCTGGCCGCGACGGGTTTCGATCACACTTTTGCCGAGCTTGCGCCGCAGGTGATTGACGTGGACTTCCAGCACGTTGGAGTCGCGCTCGGTTTCACCGTCGTAGAGGTGTTCGGCGAGGTGGCTTTTGGAGAGGATCTGCTCGGGGTGCAGCATGAAATAGCGCAGTAATCGGAATTCGGCGGCGGTCAGCTGAATCTCCGCACCGTCGCGGGTCACGCATTGCCGGCCTTCATCCAGTTGCAGCCCGGCAGCCTTGAGCGTCGGTTGATTGACCTGGCCATGGGAGCGGCGCAGCAACGCCTGGATGCGCAGGTGCAGTTCTTCAGGGTGAAAAGGCTTGGTCAGGTAATCGTCGGCACCGGCCTTGAGCCCCTCGATGCGTTCGGCCCAGGAACCACGGGCGGTGAGGATCAGCACCGGCGTGGCCAGTCCACCGGAGCGCCACTGCTCCAGCACTTCAAGCCCCGGAACGCCCGGCAGACCGAGGTCGAGGATGATCAGGTCATAAGGTTCGGTGCTGCCCTGATGCACGGCGTCGCGACCGTCGGCCAGCCAATCCACGGCGTACCCCTGGCGATTGAGGCCGGCCATCAGTTCGTCGGCCAGGGGCACGTGGTCTTCCACCAGGAGCAAACGCATCGGTCAATCTTCCTTGTCTTTCAGTAAACGGCCGGTGGCGGCATCGAGGTCGAGCTCACGGACCACGCCTTCGGTGGTCAGCAACTCGACTTCATAAATGTAGACGTCGTGCTTCTCTTCAAGCTCGGCTTCCAGCAGTTTGGCTCCGGGATAGCGGTCCAGCGCCTGCTGCAATAACTGCTCAAGCGGCAGGATCACACCTTGTTGGCGCAGGCGCAGGGCCTCGTCCTGGTCCAGGTCGCGGGCCATGACCACCGAACAAAAAGCCAGCAGCGCCAGCGCCCATCGGCTGCTGGCGCGCCAGTGTGTAAATGAAAACAGCGTCATTACGAATCCTGATGATCCTTGAGTACCTGCCCACTGACCGCGTCTAATTCCAGATCCCACTCGACGCCCTGCGGGTCGCGCAGTTCAATCTGGTAGATGTACTTGCCGTACTCTTCTTCCAGCTCGGTTTCGGTGACGGTGGAGCCCGGGTGTTTGGTCAGTGCGGTGGCGTTGAGTTTCTCGAACGAGACAATGGTACCAGCGTCGCGCAGCCGCAAGGCTTCATCCGGCCCCAGATCGCGGGCATGGGCGATGCTGGCGGTGAGGCCGATGATGGACGCGGTGAACAGGGCAGTCAGGGTTTTCATGGGTGTCTCCGTATTCTTTTATGTGTTGCCTACGGGGTGCACCTTAGCGATATGAACTTAATTGAAACTGAATTGCCATCATTGACCACAGAATAGAATCCCACTGTAGGAACTGCCGAAGGTTGCGATCTTTTGATCTTCGGCAGCTTCATGGACGCCAAAAATCAAGATCAAAAGATCGCAGCCTTCGGCAGCTCCTACATTGATAGCGTCGACCGCGATTATAATTCCCCGCTTGCCAGACACAGAGACCGGTATGACCGCCATCCACATCAAGTTCCCTTCCCTGACGCTCAAGGCCGGGCCGCGTGCCCTGGTGCGCATTCGTGAAAACGGCCTGAACGCCGCCGATGTCGGCACACTGCCCGGCGCTGCCGGTGGCCCGAAGGCACTGGGGATTCAGGGGCTGGACCTGGCGCTGTTCGGCGAATGGCTGCCGACGGCGCCACGGGAGCGCTCGTTGATCGGTGCGTCGGTGGGCTCCTGGCGCTTCGCCAGTGCCTGCCTGCCGGACGCCGCCGAAGGCATCCGCCGTCTCGGCCACCTCTACACCGAGCAGAATTTCGCCAAGGGCGTGACCATGGCGCAGATCAGCCAAAGTTCGCGGCGCATGCTCGATGACTTGCTCGACGGTCGCGATGCCGCCCTCCTCGACAACGCCCATTACCGCTTGAACATCATGGTGGTCAAAAGCCATGGCTTGCTCGCCGACGATCATCGCGGCCGTCTGGGCCTGGGCCTGTCATCGGTGATCGCCGACAACCTGCGCGGTCGCGCCCGGCTGTCGCGGCACTTCGAGCGGCTGATCATCCACGACCCACGCCTGGCGCCACCGGTCAACGCGCTGAACGACTTCCCGTCGCGCTTCGTCGCACTCGATACCAACAATCTGCGCCAGGCCCTGCTCGCCTCGGGGTCGATCCCGATGGTGATGGAAGGCGTGCGCGACCTGCCGGGCGCCGGTGCCGGCACGTTCCGCGACGGCGGCCTGCTGGACTATCACCTCGACCTGCCCTACAGCGGCGATGACATCGTGCTCTATCCACATTTCACCGACCGGGTCATTCCCGGCTGGTTCGACAAGACCCTGCCATGGCGCCGTGCTTGCCCGGAACGCCTGCAAAATGTGCTGCTGCTGGCGCCGTCGAAGGAATACCTGGCTCGCCTGCCCTACGGCAAACTGCCGGACCGAAACGACTTCAAGCGCTTCATGGGCGATGCCCCGGCCCGGCAGAAATACTGGCACGCGGCGATGGATGAAAGCCGTCGGCTGGGTGATGAATTTCTCGAACTCGCCGCCAACGGTCGCCTCGGCGAACGCTTGCTGACCCTTTAGTCAGGACAAGCTGTTAAACTCGCCGCCTGCCCGAATCGCTGCGGCGAACGTCACCTGAACAGAGCTGAAAACACTGTGGAAATTTTCAAAGAGTTTACTTTCGAATCCGCCCACCGCCTGCCTCACGTCCCGGACGGCCACAAGTGCGGACGCCTGCACGGCCACTCGTTCAAAGTGGCGATTCACCTGAGCGGCGATCTTGATCCGCACACTGGCTGGATCCGCGATTTCTCGGAAATCAAGGCGATCTTCAAGCCGTTGTACGAGCGTCTGGACCACAACTACCTGAACGATATTCCTGGCCTGGAAAACCCGACCAGTGAAGTGCTGGCCAAATTCATCTGGGCGGAACTCAAGCCGCTGCTGCCGGAACTCAGCGCGATTCGCATCCACGAAACGTGCACCAGCGGTTGCATCTATCGCGGCGAGTGACCAGATAAAACGAATTCCTCTGTAGGAGCTGCCGCAGGCTGCGATCTTTTGATCTTCCAAGCCACAAGATCAAGAT
>NZ_JBSVXD010000174.1:0-12197 GCF_054070755.1 Pseudomonas sp. SDO5591_S426
GAGGCCGGAACATTCAACATCCATGTCACCTGTCAGATCGCCATCGCGGGCAAGCCCGCTCCCACAGGGGACAGTGGTGTTTTAGAGATTGCGTTAACCCTTCAGCCCAGCGGACCACCGCACGCTTTTGCCCATGAACAGGAGGTCAACCATGAGCGTGCACGAACTCAAGCGTCCGCCGATTGCGGATACCACGGAGTGGCGGGTCAATGTGCCCCAGGCGCTGGAGCAATTGCGGCACTGGGCGCAGGTCCAGCCATTGCAACCGGCGTTGCGCCACAAGCGTCACGGACAATGGTTTGTCTGGCGCTGGATTGATGTATTGCGTGACGTCGAGCGTTTGGCCGATGGCTTGCGTCAGCAAGGATTCGATGAGGATTCGCGACTGGCCGTCAGCGGTGCGTTCGAGCCAAATCTATTGCTGCTGGCCTTGGCTGCACAACAGGTGGGCGGACAATTGCTGGCCGTTGACGACAACCTCGACGCCCCCGCGTTGCACAACGTGTTGTGGCGCAGCGCTCCGACCCATGCCTTTGTGCCGGGCCGGCAAGCGCAACAGCTCTGGCTCAATCAGGGCCAGTCACTGCTCGATTTTTCGGAGCTGCTCGGCCCGACGGAACCGCCGCAACGCCTGCGCCTCGGCCTCGTCGGCACGCAGTTGTGGAGCGAGGAGGGTACGCAGTGGCAGGACGGCTTGGGCGTGTTGTTCGAACAGTGGCTGACCAGCGGCCAAGCCCTGGCCTTCCCGGAGAGCCCCGGCAGCGCCAGTCGTGATCGGCGTGAAGTCGCGCCGTCGGGCCTGCTGCTTTCCACCGAACGCCTGCAAGTCCTGGCCAACGAAATCGACAGCCGTCTGGCCCCGCTTGGCACCTGGCGCCGACGCCTCTGCGACTGGGCCATCGCCCACCCGGAAAAAGCCCTGCAACGGCTGATCAAAAACCGCGTTCGCCGACTGCTGGGTTTCCACAACCTGCACTTCATCTGGCAAGCCACGCGCACAGCGCAAGCGCAACCCGCGCCGGTGTGGCTCGCTGAGTTCAAACGGGACATCGCATGACCTCGACCGATTCCATTCTGCAAGTCAGTGGTATTTCCCTGTCCTTCAAAGGCGTGAAAGCCATCAACGAACTGTCGTTCGACGTTCGACGGGGCGAGATCTGCGCGCTGATCGGTCCTAACGGCGCGGGCAAGAGTTCGTTGCTCAATGTGCTCAATGGCGTGTACCGCTTCGATGCCGGTTCGATTGTCTTCGAACAGCAGCCCTTCAAACGCATCGACCCGCTGACCGCCGCGCGCCGGGGCATTGGCCGCACGTTCCAGAACAACGCGCTGTTCAAGAAAATGAGCGTGATCGACAACCTGCTCACCGGCCTGTCGCGGCATCTGCGCAGCCACTTCATCGAGCAGGCACTCGGTTTGCCCCGGGCCCGGCGCGAGGCGGAAAGCTTCCGTCAGAAGGCACAAGGCGTTCTTGAATTCCTCGACCTGCAAGCCGAACGCGATGTGCCGGTGGGCAATCTGTCCTACGGCCTGCAAAAGCGCGTGGAGCTGGGCCGTGCCTTGATTGCCGGGCCGAGCCTGTTGCTGCTCGACGAGCCGATGGCCGGAATGAACGCCGAGGAAAAACAGGAAATGGCCCGCTTCATCGCCGACATCAACCGCGACCTCGGCACCACCGTGGTGTTGATCGAACATGACATGGGCGTGGTGATGGGCCTGTCCGACCATGTGGTGGTGCTCGATTACGGGCGCAAGGTCGGCGACGGTACGCCTGCCGAGGTGCAGGCCAATCCCGAGGTGATCGCGGCGTATCTGGGAGTGGTGCACTGATGACGTTCTTCTTCGAAACCCTGCTCGGCGGCCTGCTCGCCGGCACCATGTATTCGTTGGTCGCCATCGGCTTCGTGCTGATCTACAAGGCCAGCGGCGTGTTCAATTTCGCCCAGGGCGCGATGCTGCTGTTCGCCGCGCTGACCTTTGTCAGCCTGCATGATCAAGGCGTGCCGTTTGCCCTGGCGCTGTTGCTGACGGTGCTGGTGATGATCATCGGCGCGTTGCTGATCGAACGGCTGGTGTTGCGGCCCTTGGTCAATCGCTCGCAGATCACCCTGTTCATGGCCACCCTCGGGCTGTCATTCATTATCGAAGGCCTGGCTCAAGGGTTGATGGGCTCGCAAGTGCGGGCGCTGGACCTTGGCATCGACGATGTGCCGCTGTTCATCGGCGGGATGATGGTCAGCCAGTTCGACCTGATCGCTGCGGCGGCGGCCGTTGTGCTGGTGACGGTGCTGGCGCTGCTGTTCAACAAGACCCGCATCGGTATTTCTTTGCGGGCGGTGGCGGATGACACCACCGCCGCGCTGTCGATCGGCATCAACCTCAACCGCATCTGGCAGATCGTCTGGGCGGTGGCCGGTGTCGTCGGGTTAATGGCCGGGTTGCTCTGGGGCGCGCGGCAAGGGGTGCAGTTTTCCCTGTCGCTGGTGGTGCTCAAGGCGTTGCCGGTGTTGATCATCGGCGGCTTCACTTCGATTGGCGGGGCGATTGTCGGCGGGTTGATCGTCGGTGCTGCCGAGAACCTTGCCGAGGTTTACATCGGCCCGCTGATCGGCGGCGGCATCACGCCGTGGTTCGCCTATGTCCTGGCCTTGGCCTTCCTGTACATCCGTCCCGCCGGCCTGTTCGGCGAGCGCGCCATCGAGCGAGTCTGAGCCCATGTCGATTTCCCTTGTTCGCGAAACCGCGCCGGCGGTGTTGCTCCAGCGTCGCGTCCCGTTCGGCCTGTTGGGCCTGCTGCTGATCGCTTTTGTCGTCGTGCCGCTGACCGGCAACGACTATTGGCTGAACGCCATTTTGATTCCGTTCCTGGTGCTGTCCCTCGCCGGATTGGGCCTCAACCTGCTCACCGGCTACACCGGCCAGACGTCGGTGGGCGCGGCCGGGTTCATGGCGGTCGGTGCGTTCGCCACGTACGGCTTTTTGCTGCGCGTGCCGGAATTGGGCTTGCCGGTGGCGTTGCTCGGCGGTGGTTTGATCAGTGCGCTGGTGGGCTTCGTGTTCGGCCTGCCGAGCTCGCGGATCAAAGGCTTTTACCTGATGGTCACCACGCTGGCCGCGCAGTTCTTCCTTGAGTGGCTGTTCGTCAAGTTTCCCTGGTTCTACAACTACGGTTCGTCCGGGACCATTTCGGCGCCGAAACTGGCGCTGTTCGGTCATGACCTGAACACGCCGCTGGGCCGTTATCTGCTGACCCTGAGCACGGTGTTGCTGTTGACCTGGGTCGCGGTGAACCTGGTGAAAAGCCAGGTCGGGCGCAACTGGATGGCGATCCGCGACATGGACACCGCAGCCGCCGTCATCGGCATTCCAGTGGCACGCTACAAGCACCTGGCGTTTGCCGTCAGCTCGTTTTACCTCGGTATCGCCGGTGCCCTGTGGGCCTTCGCCTATCTGGGCACGGCCAGTGCCAGCAGCTTCGATATCAATCGGTCGTTCCAGATCCTGTTCATCATCATTATCGGTGGCATGGGCAGCATTGCCGGCAACTTCGTCGGCGCGGCGTTCATCAGCCTGCTGCCGATCCTGCTCAGCCACGCCGGGCAAGCCTTGCTCGGTGGCGCGGTGGACGCCGGGCAGTTGCAGAACCTGCAAAAAATCATCTTCGGCGTGCTGATCATCCTGTTCCTGATCAAGGAACCGGAAGGCTTGATCCGTCTGCTGGGCAACCTCCGTGAGCGGCTGAGCCACTGGCCGCTGCGCTTCTGAATCCTCCAACTGATTAGAGAGACAACATGCGTGCATCCTTGAAACGTTCGCTGCTCGGCGCCGCGTTGGCGCTGGCGGTTTTCGGCAGTGCAGTACCCATGGTCCAGGCCTCGCCGGACCAGCAGTTTTTCCCGTTGGCCACTTACCGGGTCGGCGCCTATGCCTCCAGCGGTGTGCAGGTGTGGGCGGGGATGATCGATTACCTGAACTACATCAACGAGGTGGAGGGCGGGATCAACGGCGTGAAACTGGTTTGGCAGGAATGTGAAACCGAGTGGACGGCGGAGAAGGGCATCGAGTGCTATGAGCGCTTCAAGAAGGGCCTGGATGGCGCGCCGGTCGCGGTCTATCAACCCAACGGCGCACCGGCAGCCTATGCCCTGAGTGAGCGCGCGGAAGTCGACAAGATCCCGCTGATAACCCTCGGTTACGGCCGCACCGAAGCCACCGACGGCACGGTGTTTCCGTACAACTTCCCGGTGATGCTGACCTTCTACAGCGAGGCCTCGAGCCTGATCAACTACATCGCTCAGCGCGAAGGTGGCTTCGACAAACTCAAGGGCAAGAAGATTGCCACGGTCTATCACGACTCGGCGTATGGCCGCGAAACCCTCGGTCCGCTGAAACTGTTGGCGGAGAAATACGGTTTCGAGAACATCCAGATTCCGGTGGCTGATCCGGGCAACGAGCAATCGGCGCAATGGCGGCAGATTCGCCAGGTCAACCCGGACTGGGTGTTCCTGCGCACCTGGGGCGTGTCGACGCCGGTGGCGGTGAAGACCGCTGCACGTTTCGGCTTCCCGGTGGACCACATCGTCGGCGACATCTGGGCCAGTTCCAGCGAAGACGTCTTGCCCGCCGGTGCCGCCGCCAAGGGCTATCTGGCGCTGACGCCATACCCGGCCGGCACCGATTTCGAGATTCACAAGCGCCTCAAGCAGTACATCCTCGACAAGGGCAAGAGTGACCTCAAGGATCTGAAGAATTTCGGCAGCGTCTACTACAACTCCGGGTTGGTGAACGCGGCGGTCGCGGTGGAAGCGATCCGCACCGCCCAGGGCAAATTCGGCAAGCGGCCGCTCAACGGCGAAGAAGGGCGCTGGGGTCTGGAGCACTTGAACATCGACGACGCGCGACTCAAGGACATGGGTTACTTCGGCCTGATGCAGAACCTCAAGTTGTCTTGCAAGGACCATGAGGGCGGCGGTTCGGCGCGGGTCCAGCAGTGGGACGGCGCCAACTGGACGCTGATCAGCGACTGGATCGCCGCTGACCGCGCACTACTGCGACCGTTGATCGATGAAAAGTCTGCCGCCTTCGCCAAGGAAAAAGGCCTGACCCCACGCACCTGCACCGCAGAGGAATAAGCCATGAGCCACGCCGTCAGCGACATTGCTGCCAATGATTTGTTGCAGGTCAACGACATCGAGGTGATCTACGACGGGGCGATTCTGGCCGTGGCCGGGGTGTCGCTGACGGTGCCCAAGGGCGGCATCGTCGCTTTGCTCGGCGCCAACGGTGCCGGTAAAAGCACCACGCTCAAGGCGATTTCCGGGCTGGTGCGCGCCGAGCGGGCCGAGGTCAGTCGCGGCAGCATCGAATTTCTGGGGCGTGATACCGCAGGCGTCGATCCGAGCCTGCGGGTGCGTCAGGGCATGGTGCATGTGCTGGAAGGCCGGCACGTGTTCGGGCAACTGACGGTGGAGGACAATCTGCGCAGCGGCGGCTTTGTTCGTGGCTTGAGCCGGCAGGACATGGCTCGCGATCTGGAGCGCATCTACGCCTGGTTTCCGCGCCTGAAAACCAAGCGCAAGACCCAGGCCGGCCTGACATCCGGTGGCGAGCAGCAAATGGTTGCCATCGGTCGGGCCTTGATGACGCGTCCGACTTTAGTCCTGCTGGACGAACCTTCCATGGGCCTGGCGCCTATCATCGTCCAGGAGATTTTCGAGATCGTCGCCCAGCTCAATCGCGAGGCGCAGGTGAGCTTCCTGATTGCCGAACAAAACATTAATGTGGCGCTCAAGTACGCCGCCACGGCTTATGTGCTCAATACCGGCCGAGTGGTGTTGTCCGGCAGCGCCGATGAGCTGCTGGCCCGGGGCGATCTGCATGGTTTCTATCTAGGCAAACATTGATCAGTGAGAACGGCATGAGTGAAACCCAAAGCGGACAGGCGACCGACGCCATCCGTCACGCGGACATCCTGATCGTCGGCGGCGGCCTCAGCGGCGCGATGCTGGCGGCGCAACTTCTGCGCCTGCCGGGCCGGCGCCACGTGCTGGTGATCGAACCGCGCGCCGAACTGGGTCGGGGCGAGGCCTATAGCGCCGTAGAGCTGGGGCATACGCTCAACGGCAACGCGGCGCGCATGAGCGTCGACCCGGACAACGCCGATGACCTGACCCAATGGCTGACCGAATACATTGCCGCCGGCGGCTGGCCGGAGTCGGATGAGCAGCATGTGCCGATCAGCGAACTGTTTCCGCCCAGGGGAATTTTTGGTTTGTATGTGCAACAGCGTCTGGCCGAGGCGCAGGCGGTGGGCGCGCTGCACGGTTCGACGGTCGAGCATGTGCGGGCCGAGGTGGTCGATTTGCAAAGCGATGCGCAATCGGTGCGGATGACCTTGAGCGATGGCCAGCGTTTGCAGGGCGAATTTGCCGTGCTGGCCACCGGGATGTTCCCCGCCGCGCGCACGCCGCAGACCGAATCCAGCGGCTTGAACGCAGCGGCACTTGATCCGTGGGATGTGGCCGCGATGCAGCAACTTGATCCGCAGTCGACGGTTTTGATCATCGGCTCGGGCCTGACCATGGTCGATGCCGTGGTCTCGCTGGAACAGGCCGGGCATCGCGGGCCGATCGAAGTGTTTTCCCGTCACGGCCTGCTACCCCATGTGCGGCGGCAACCGCCGGCCTGGGTGGATTTTCTCGCTGAAGACCACGGCATTCGCACGCCTCGTCAACTGGTACGCGAACTGCGCCGGCATTGTCGCGACGCCATTGCGCAGGGTATCGACTGGCAGGCGCCGCTGGACACGGTGCGGGCGCATATCGGTCGCTTGTGGAATCAGGCCAGCGATGTGCAGCGTCGGCAGTTTGTGCGGCATATTCGGCCATGGTGGGAGAGCCATCACCACCGCTCGCCACCGTTGAGCGCGGAATTGGTGGAACGTTTGCACGGGGAAGGGCGGTTGCGCATTCAGGCTGCGTCGTTCAAGGGGCTTGAGCCTTCGGTGAACGGCGAGGTCAGTATCCGCATTCGACGTCGCGGCGAGGCACAAACCACAGTCGTCACCGGCGCGGCGTTGATCAACTCCAGCGGCATCGAATACGACTGGCGCCGGGTGGCACGACCGCTGCCACAACAATTGCTGGCGCGTGGCCTGATCCGGCCGGGGCCGTTGGCGCTGGGTATCGCCGCCGAGGCGGACGGTGCGGTGCTGGATGCCGACGGTCGGGCCGCAAGCCATTTGTTCGCCATGGGACCGCCGTTGCGCGGGATGTGGTGGGAAAGTACGGCGGTGACGGATGTGGCCAGTCAGGCCAAGGCTTTGGCGGCGCGATTGGTACGCTGACCCCCGAATGCAAGAAACCCCGCTTTTGGCGGGGTTTCTTGTTTCAAGCAGCCCAAGGCCGTTGATCAATAACGCTGATATTTGGAACCGAACTCAGGGCGGTTTTCCGCGACGTAGAGTTTTTCTTTTTGGCTGTCCTGACGGTCGATGCCGACGGTGTTGACGTTCAGGGTTGCCGGTTGGCTGGATTTGGCAGCGGCAACGATTGGCGTAGTGGCGTGCGGTGCGGCGATGGCCGAAGTAGCGCCAAGGACCGAGAGGGCGAAACCGAGACTGATGATGCTTTTCATGATGTTGCTCCAGAGCGTGGTGAGAAGATGGGTCCACTGTAGTGCTGGAGCGCTTTGATGAAAAAACACCCTTGCGCATAGTCGTTATCGAGGATGGTGATGGTATTCAGCGAGGCGGGCTGTCGCTGAGCCAGCGTTGTTTGATCTGCTCCAGACGCCCGTCGCGGGTCATCTCGTCCAGCGCCTGTTGCCAGCGCGCTACCTGACGCGCATCGGTCTGCAGCGAGAAGGCGATGTAGCTGGCCTGCTGCATCAGCGGCATCTGGTAGTGCAACTGGCTGGGCGCCAACCCTTCTTCCCGGGCCATCGAGGCGATGGACAGGGTGTCGGCCACCACGAAGTCGGTTCGGCCCATGCGTGCCAGGCGCATCATCTGCTCGGACGAAGCGACGCCATACAGGTTGGTCAGGCCCTGCGTCTGCAAATAGCTGTAGACCAGCCATTTGCGCGGCACGACTATCCTCCCCAGGCTGCCGGCCTCGAGCAAACTGTGCACCGGTGGCCGGGTGCTGTCGGCGGAGTACAGCGCGGTTTCCACATCCAGCAACGGCCCGACCCACTGGTACTGGGCATCGCGTTCGGCGGTGCGCAATACGGTGAACACCCCGATGCCCGGTTCGGTGTTGGCCACGCGCAAGGCACGCAACAACGGCAGTTGCTGCAGGTCCACGTGGTCGCCGGTACGTTCGGCCAGCGCTTGCACCACATCCACGCCGAATCCCACCAGTTGGCCACCTTGCTCGAAATGCAGGGGCGGGTGGTTGTCGGTGAGCAGGGTCAGGTTGGCCGCGAGCGTATTCAGACTCAGGAAAAACAGCAGGCAACCGGCAAAGCGCTTCATGAATCGTCCTTGATGAAGTGAGGCGCCGATCTTAGTACGGGCATAGTGCCACTGTCCCGGACTATCTCCGGGGCTTTTGTGTCAGATGTGAGGATTGTGGGGAGTGGCTGAAGTTAAAATTGTGGGAGCGAGCTCGCTCCCACAGTGGGTTGTGTTGTAAGGGAGATCGCGATCAGTAGCGCTGATATTTCGAACCGAACTCGGCGCGGTTTTCGGCGACAATTACACCGCCGCGCACTGCGTTACTCGGGATCGAGGCAACTCGCTCACGCAGCTCCTGCAAACGATCGGCGCCACCTTCAGCGACACGATTCTGGATCAGTCGATCGGAACCGCCTTCAGCGACACGGTTCTCGATCAGGCGATCGGAGCCACCCTCGGCGACGCGATTTTGCTGCAAACGGTCCGAACCGCCTTCGGCCAGCAAGGCCTGGATCGGGCTTTGCGAGGCAACGCTCGCGGTGTTGGCCGATGCCAGGTTCGACAAGCCAAGACCACCCACCAGGGCGAGGCCGAGTGCCAGGGACGAAACTTTCGAGAAGTTGAACATGGGTAATTCTCCGTGCGCTTAAGTGTGAGTGGTCAGTAGCTGCTGCTATCTGGTGGTCACAGTTAAACGCCGGGGTGTATCGCTGATGTGTGCCTGAAACGCTCGAAATCGGCTTTTGCGTATCCGGCCGGGGTTTCTATACAAACAGATACAAAACCCCGGAAAAACCCTCAGGCCTGCGCGTCGAGCATTTCCACCGGGTAGGAGAACACATAGCCTTCGCTGCGCACGGTCTTGATGTAGGTCGCTTCCCGCGAGTCGTCCTTGAGCCGTTGACGCAGGCGGCTGACCAGCAAGTCGATGGAGCGGTCGAACAGATCGGCGTCGCGGCCCTGGGTCAGGTTGAGCAACTGGTCGCGGCTCAGTACCCGTTGCGGATGATCGAGAAACACCCGCAACAGTCGATATTCGGCGCCGCTGAGGGCTACCAGCGTGTCGTCTTCGTCCAGCAAGTGACGGGCGGTCGTGTCCAGGCGCCAGCGGCCGAAACCGAGCAGGCGGCCGGTTTCGGTGACCAGCAGGTTGGGCGGCAGCATCCGGGTGCGGCGCAGCACGGCGTTGATCCGCGCCAGCAGTTCGCGGGCGGCGAAGGGTTTGGTCAGGTAGTCGTCGGCGCCCATTTCCAGGCCGAGAATGCGGTCGGTTTCGTCGTTGCGTGCGGTGAGCATCAGGATCGGCGTGGCTTTGTGCTTGCCCGAGCGCAATTCGCGGCACAGCACCAGGCCGTCATCGCCGGGCAGCATGATGTCGAGCACGATCAGGTCGACCTGGTTGGTTTCCAGAAAATTGCGCATGTGCCGGCCGTCGGCGACCATGGTGGTGCGCAAGCCGTTCTTTTTCAGGTAGTTGCCCACCAGTTCGCGAATTTCGCGATCGTCATCGACGATCAGGATGTGATTGACGTGGTCCATGGCTCGATCCTTTTGTTATTCGCGTTTTGCACATTCTAGGGGCCGGCGAGGAATTTTGTTCGTTGGTTTTTGCCGAACCTGCCGGGCAACCGCGCTGCCACCCGGCAGCGTATGGGTGCCGGTCAGGCCATTCGCCGCTACAATGCGCACCTCGACCGTGACAGCCTGACTAAAAAAATATTATGTCCCTGCCCAAACATCACCTGGAATTGCTCAGCCCTGCCCGCGATGTCGCCATCGCCCGCGAGGCCATCCTGCATGGCGCCGACGCCGTGTACCTCGGCGGCCCGAGCTTCGGCGCCCGCCACAACGCCTGCAACGAAGTCAGCGATATCGCCCAATTGGTCGAGTTCGCCCATCGTTACCACGCGCGGGTGTTCACCACCATCAACACCATCCTGCACGACAACGAACTGGAGCCGGCGCGCAAGCTGATCCACGAACTGTACGACGCCGGTGTCGATGCGCTGATCGTCCAGGACCTGGGCGTAATGGAACTGGACATTCCACCGATCGAGCTGCACGCCAGCACCCAGACCGACATCCGCACCCTGGCGCGGGCCAAGTTCCTCGATCAGGCCGGTTTCTCGCAACTGGTACTGGCTCGCGAACTGAACCTGCAGGAAATCCGCGCCATCGCCGACGAGACCGACGCGGCGATCGAGTTCTTCATCCACGGCGCGCTGTGCGTGGCGTTCTCCGGCCAGTGCAACATTTCCCACGCGCAGACCGGGCGCAGTGCCAACCGGGGCGACTGCTCCCAGGCCTGCCGTTTGCCGTACACCCTCAAGGATGAAAAGGGCGGCGTGATCGCCTACGAAAAACACCTGCTGTCGATGAAGGACAACAACCAGAGCGCCAACATCCGCGCCCTGGTGGAAGCCGGCGTGCGCTCGTTCAAGATCGAAGGGCGCTACAAGGACATGGGCTATGTGAAGAACATCACGGCCTACTACCGCCAGCGCCTCGATGAGGTGCTCGAAGACCGTCCGGACCTGGCCCGTGCGTCCAGCGGCCGCACCGCGCATTTCTTCGTGCCCGACCCGGACAAGACCTTCCACCGTGGCAGCACCGACTATTTCGTCAGCGAACGCAAGATCGACATCGGTGCGTTCGATTCGCCGACGTTCACCGGCCTGCCGGTCGGCGTGGTGGAGAAAGTCGGCAAGCGCGACATGCTGGTGGTCACCCAAGAGCCGCTGTCCAACGGCGACGGCCTCAATGTGCTGGTCAAGCGCGACGTGGTGGGTTGGCGTACCAATATCGCCGAGCCTAAGGGTGAGTTCGAGGAGGACGGCGAGAAGCGTTATCGCTATCGCGTCGAACCCAACGAGATGCCGGAAGGGCTGCACAAACTGCGGCCCAACCATCCACTGAACCGCAACCTCGACCACAACTGGCAGCAGGCCTTGCAGAAGACCTCCGCCGAGCGTCGTATCGGTCTTTCCTGGATGGCCCGTTTGCGCGAAGAACGCCTGGAACTGACCGCCACCAGCGAGGAGGGCGTCATTGCCAGTGTCGCGCTGGAAGGTCCGTTTGGTCTGGCCAACAAGCCGGAGCAGGCGCTGGAGCAACTGCGCGACCTGCTCGGTCAACTGGGCACCACCGAATACCACGCCACCGACACCAGGCTGGATGCCCCGCAGGCGTACTTCATTCCCAACTCGCAGCTCAAGGCCTTGCGCCGCGAAGTGATTGAAGCGCTGACTGCGGCCCGCCTTCTTGCTCACCCACGGGGTGGCCGCAAGGCCGAGACCAATCCGCCACCGGTGTATCCGGAGTCGCACCTGTCGTTCCTGGCCAACGTCTACAACCAGAAGGCTCGTGACTTCTATCACCGTCACGGGGTCAAGCTGATCGACGCGGCGTACGAAGCCCACGAGGAACCGGGCGAAGTGCCGGTGATGATCACCAAGCATTGCCTGCGCTTCTCCTTCAACCTGTGCCCGAAACAGGCCAAGGGCGTTACCGGCGTGCGCACCAAGGTTGCGCCGATGCAATTGATCCACGGCGATGAAGTGCTGACGCTGAAGTTCGACTGCAAGCCTTGTGAAATGCACATCATCGGCAAGATGAAAGGCCACATCCTGGGCCTGCCGCAACCGGGCAGCGTGCAGCCGGTGGTCGGCTACATCAGCCCCGATGACCTGCTGAAAACCATTCCCCGCGCGCCGCACTGAGTGGCGTAAACCCTGTAGGAGCAAAGCTTGCTCGCGATGGCGTTGGCTCAGTCAACATCGATGCTGAATGTGCGACCGCC
>NZ_JBSVXD010000175.1:0-12147 GCF_054070755.1 Pseudomonas sp. SDO5591_S426
GCGGTTTTTCAAAAGCGGGTAGACAGTGGGTGCGAGTCCATACATAGGAGCTGCCTAAGGCTGCGATCTTGGCGATTTCAAGGTTTGACCGGCGCAAACTTTTGCCCTTGCTCTACCGCCCAACTCACCACCTGCGTCGACAGCTGATCACTGGCCTGGCCAAACCCGGCCACCACCGACGGCACTTTCACATCGCTCAACGGCTGACGCACTTCGAAGCGGCGGCTGGCGAGGATTCGCTGGTCGTAACCGCGTACCAGCAACGCATCCAGACGCACTACCACGCTGGTGCTGGTGCCTTGGTATTCAGTCTGGAACGCCTGCAACTGGCCGCCCAGCTCCAGGTCTGCGTGAAAAAGACTGTCATCGGTGCTCAGCAACGTCACTCGACCATCACGCTGGAAACCATCAAGCAGACGATTGCGCAGCAGCACCGGCGCCGGATCGCTCCAGCGCGAGCCCTTGTAGCTGCTGATCACGTCGCCCTGAGGGATGACCGCAATGTCCGGCCTGTTCAACGCTTCGCTGGCCAAGGGTTTGTTCAGGCGCAACGACCATTGCTGCGCCGCGCCATGACTGCTCGGCGTATTGCTCTGGGCCGAAGGCAACCGATAGACATCGAACGGCTCAGGCTTGGGCAGGATCGAGCAGGCGCTGATCAGCATGAAGCCGGCGAGGAGGGCGATACGGGTCAGCTTCATGGGGTGAATTCCTTGCGCTTGTCACTGCCCAGCAGGTAACCGCTGGGGTTGGCCTCCAGGCGTTGAGCGATGGCGCGCAGCGAGGTCAGGGTTTCACGCAGCTCGCGCACCGCCGGGGCCAGGCCGTTGAGGCCCTGCATGCCGTTGTTGATCGAGTCCTGATTGGCGCTCAGCAACTTGTTGATCGTCGCGCTGCTCTGTTCCAGCGACTTCATCGCGTGCTCAGCGCTGCCGAACATCTGCTTGCCCTGATCGTTGAGCAAGCCGTTGGCGTTGCGCATCAGCGCCGAAGTCTGTTCCATCATGGTGCCGGCCTGTTTACCGACCGACGCCAGTTGCTGCATGGCCTGACGAATGTCGCCGCGCTGCTCGGCAATGACTCCGGTGGTTTGCTCCAGATGATCAAGGGTCTTGCTGATGCGCTCGATGTTCTCCGTGGAAAACATCAGGTTGGCGTTGTGCATCAGCGTGGTCACGCCGGCCATCAGGTCGTTGCTGTCGTTGAGCAAACGGGCGATAGGCGAGGGCGACGCGAC
The DNA here is from genome assembly GCF_054070755.1 of Pseudomonas sp. SDO5591_S426. Taxonomy (NCBI): domain Bacteria; kingdom Pseudomonadati; phylum Pseudomonadota; class Gammaproteobacteria; order Pseudomonadales; family Pseudomonadaceae; genus Pseudomonas; species Pseudomonas sp. SDO5591_S426. The sequence continues at coordinate 1,238 of NZ_JBSVXD010000175.1, forward strand.
GATGGTCGGCAGGTTGCCATCCTTGCCCTTGAGCGTCGGGCTTTGTGGCGTGCCGCCGCTGAGCTGGATGATCGACGTCCCGGTGACACCGGTCAGCGCCAGCTTGGCCTGGGTGTCTTCCTTGACCGGCGTGTCGCCACCCAGACGGATTCGCGCCAGTACCCGGCGCGGGTCTTTGGGGTCCAGGCGCAGCGAGATCACATCGCCGACCTTGATCCCGCTGTACTGCACCGAACTGCCGTTGGACAGGCCACTGACGGCCTCGTTGAAGACGACCTGGTAATCCTTGAACTCCCGGTCGACGCTGGACTTGGCCAGAAACAAACCAAAGAGCAGGGCGCCCGCCACCACAATCACGGTGAACAGGCCGATCAATACATGATGGGCTCGGGTTTCCATGTCAGACCTCGTTGAGCTGTTTTGCGGCCGTCAGCGCCGCGCGGCCGCGAGGGCCATGGAAGTATTCGTGGATCCACGCATCGTCGGTTTCCGACACCTTGTCAATGGCGTCCGCCACCAGCACTTTCTTCTGCGCCAGCACCGCCACCCGGTCGGTGATGGTGTAGAGCGTGTCGAGGTCGTGGGTCACCAGAAAAACACTCAAACCCAAGGCATCGCGCAGGGTCAGGATCAATTGATCGAACGCAGCGGCGCCGATCGGGTCGAGACCGGCGGTGGGCTCGTCGAGAAACAGGATGTCCGGGTCCAGCGCCAAGGCCCGTGCCAGAGCGGCGCGCTTGATCATGCCGCCGGACAGGGACGCGGGGTATTTATCCGCCGCAGAAAGCGGCAATCCAGCCAGGGCCAGCTTCACGGCAGCCAGATGCTCAGCATCGTCGCGGCTCAGGCCGGCGTGTTCGATCAGCGGCAGGGCGACGTTCTCGGTCACGGTCAGCGAAGAGAACAGGGCGCCTTTCTGGAACAGTACGCCGAAGCGCCGTTCAATCAGCGAACGCTCGTGTTCCGGTAGCGTCGGCAGGTTTTGTCCGAAGACTTTCACCACGCCTTCGCTGGGCTGGCGCAAGCCGACGATGCTGCGCAGCAGCACCGATTTGCCGCTGCCGGAGCCGCCGACCACGGCGAGGATCTCGCCCTTGTACAAATCCAGATCAAGGTTTTCATGCACGCTCTGACGGCCGAAGCGATTGCACAGCCCACGGACTTCGATCACCGCCTCGGCGGGCGCTCGGGGTAAACGGCTCACCAGCTCATCTCCATGAAAAACAGCGCGGCCACGGCGTCGAGCACGATCACCACGAAAATCGACTGCACCACGCTCGACGTGGTGTGTGCGCCAACGGATTCGGCGCTGCCACTGACCTTGAAGCCTTCCAGACAACCGATCGCGGCGATCAGGAAGGCGAAGATCGGTGCTTTGACGATACCCACCAGAAAATGCTGAACGCCGATGTCCGATTGCAGCAGCGAGAGGAACATCGCCGGCGAGATATCCAGCGATATCGCACAAACAACGCCGCCGCCGACAATCCCCGAGATCATCGCCAGAAAGGTCAGCATCGGCAACGCGATCAGCAGCGCCAGGACGCGCGGCACCACCAGCAATTCCATCGGATCGAGGCCCAGGGTGCGGATGGCGTCGATTTCTTCGTTGGCCTTCATCGAACCGATTTGCGCGGTGAACGCACTGGCCGTGCGCCCGGCCATCAGGATCGCGGTCAGCAACACGCCGAATTCCCGCAGGAAGGCGAACGCCACCAGATCCACCGTGAACACGCTGGCGCCGAACGTCGACAGCACCGTCGCCCCGAGAAACGCCACCACGGCGCCCACCAGAAAGGTCAGCAGGGCGACGATGGGCGCGGCATCGAGGCCGGTCTGTTCGATGTGCGCCACCATCGGCGTGATGCGCCAGCGGCTAGGCCGGAACAGTCCACGAACGATGGTTTCCAGAATCAGGCCGACAAAACCCAGCAATTGCAGGGTGTCCTGCCAGACCCTGTCCACCGCACGGCCAATGCGCGTCAGCAGTTGAATGCCGACGCTGATTTCCGGTTCCTTGATCGGCACACAGAAATCGGTCAGCGACTGGTAGACGGTTTGCAGCAATGCGCGGTCGGCGGGAGAAAGGGTGCAATCGGGATGTTCGGCGGACCGGCCCAGGCGCTCGGAGCCCAGCAGCTCCACCAACAGCGAGGCGCCGGCGGTATCGAGGGCGCCGAGGCCGTTGAGATCGATGCGCGTGTTGTTGTCGTATTGGCCTTCGAGCTTTTCGCTCAGAAGCTTGAGGTCGGCGTAATGGGCGAGCGTCCAGTCCCCCGTCACCCGTATCTGAGCGGGGGCGTGCGAGGTGTCCAGTTGGGCATTGCCGGCCACTGTATTGCTGGTCATAAGCTCCGTGCTTTTTCGGCTATTTACGCTGACCTACGTAATAGCACGAACTGCCTTACTTTTCTTTGACCGGTGTGCTGTCCGGCACCGTGAAGCGCAACACGCCAATTAACTGGCCGTCTTCGGTCAGCACCCGGACCTGCCATTTGCCCGCCGGGTTGCCGGGGAAGTTCTGCTTGTGGGTCCAGGCACGATAGCCTTCCTTGCGCCCGCCATGGATGTCGAGAGGGATGCGATCGACCTCTTTACCGTTGAATTGCCAGACGTGATAAATCCGCTCGTCCAGGCCTCGCGGCGCGTTGATCGCGGTGTAAGCGTACAAGCCGCCGCCGCGAATCTGCTCGACGCTGACTTCTTCCAGGCTCTTGCCAGGCGTACGGTCCTGCATCTGCGTGCTGATGGCCACGTCGGTCATCCACAATGTCGCTGGCGGCACCCACGAACGCAGCACCCAACCGACGCCGCCGATACCAATGGTGATACTGAGGATCGCCAGCGCGTTGCGCACCGTGCGGATCGGGAAGATCGACGCCAGGCTCGGGAACGACAGCAACACGGCAATGCCCAGCGCCCATTTGAAACTTTGCGAAGTGGTCAGGTGCATGATCACCGGCAGCGCGGTGAGCAGGGCGGCGAACAGGGTCAGCGTGTGCAACGCCAGGAACGCCCAGCGCCGAGGCGCCAGCCATTTGTAGTAGAGCGGGTCGACGATGGAAATCAGCGCGGCGATGCCCAACAACCCGGTGAAGAACAACTGGCCGCTGTTCCACGTCGTGGTGATGAAGAAAAACGGCAGGACGAAGAACAGGCTTTCCTGGTGGATCATCTGCGTCGCATAACGCAGCAATGGCTGGGGAATTTCCCGCTTGAAGATCCGGGTGAACAGCTTGGTCAGGCTGTTTTCCAGCATCAGCCAGATCCAGCTGATCAGCATGATGGTGGTGATCCAGCTCGCCAGTCCCTGCTGACGATCCACCAGAATGAAACTGCCGACCCCGGAGACAAAACCACCGAGCGCAATGACCCCGGGGTAGCGCTTCATCAATTCGAGGATGCGCTGTACGAAGAGGGTCAAGGTCGGCATTCGGGCGGTTCACAGTAGTCGTAGGAAAAATCACTGACAGGTTACCGCCTCATCATGGGAAATGGTTACTTTCTGCGATGAAAACGCCACGCCACCAGACTGATCACCAGTAAGCCCAACACCCCGGCAATCGCCCACAACACCTGATCATCACTGAGCAACGGCTTCTCGATCCGCACATACCCAGGCTGTAGGAGCAGTTCGCGCATCGCCTTGTTCGCCTCAGCGAGGGAAACCGCTTGCAGCTCCTTGGTGGGGTTGGCAAAACGGCCGTCCTCGTAGTCGCCCAGCGCGCTCCAGTAGTAATCGGCCAGCGCGCTGTTACCTTGTACCGCCCAGGACTGGCGGGCGATGGCTGCTTGCTTGAGGCGATTGAAGGTTTCGGCGTTGAGGCCATCCTTGAGCAATTGAGCCTTCAAGTCATCCAGCACCGTCAGTGCCTCGTCCACGTCATCGCGCTCGAGGTCGGCATTGAGGCTCATGAAGCCTACGCCACCGAACACCTCACGCTCGGCCCACGGGCCATAGGACAAACTGTGCGCCAGCCGCAACTGGCGATACAGCGCCCAGTCCAGGTAGTCCTTGAGCAGGTCGAAGGTAACGTCGTGCTGATCTTCCAGCACCGGTTCCGGCACCAGCCAGTGCAGCTTGGCCCCATCACCAACGAACCCCCGCGTCAGAACACGCTCGTGGGCGGCGCTGGCCTGGATTTGCGGCAGCGGCGGGTGGCTGCCGGGTTCGATCGGGACCAACGTGCCGTAGGTCCGTTCCAGATAGGCTGGCAGCAGCTTATCGAGATCGCCGACCACGATCAGCGTCATGTTGTTGGGCGCGTACCAATCCTGGCGGACTTTCTCCAGTTGCTCGCGGGTCAATTGATGGACTTCGGCACGCTCGGAGCATTTGAGTCCGAGCTCCACAGCCAGTTGCTTGCTGGCGGTGTGGCCCAGATCCTGACGATCCAGCCAGCGCTGCAAATGGGTGTAATGACCACCGTCTTCACGCTCGACCACTTGCTTGGCGGCGTTGATGGCGTTGTCGTCGAAGCGGGTCTGGGTCAGCAACGCCAGCAACAGGTCGAGGACTTTGCGCTGGTTTTTCGCCGGTGCTTCGATCACGAACGTAGTGTCGGCGTTGCTGGTGAAGGCGTTCCATTCGCCCCCCAGCGCCTGCATGCGTTCTTCTAGTCCGCCTTCACCGCTGGCGTCGATGCCGCTGAACAGCAGATGTTCGAGCAGGTGCGGCAATTCTTTTTCCGCACAGCTGAAATCATCGATACCGACGCCGACCACCAGCCGGATCGCCACATGCCCGCGCTCCGTGCCGGGTTTCAGCAGCAGTTGCAGGCCGTTGCGCAGGGTGTAGCCCTCAACCTGAAAGCGATCCAGGGCAAACGAAGGGAATGAGCCGAGCAACAGACAGGCGAACAACAGACAACGCATAACGAGCTTCCATACGGCTAGCGTGAGTTCAACAGACTTCGTGCCACGGCGGACGTTCAGGGAGAATGCGTGATGTCAGTCAAATCGTCGACCACCAGCGCGCCGGTGTCGGAGGTTTCCAGCACCACGTAGGCGCTGCTGCAAAACAGTGAATTCAGACGCTTCATGTCGGCAATCAATTCCAGGTGCAACGAACTGGTCTCGATACTTTGCACGATCTTACGTTGCAAACGGCTGACATGAGCATGAGCCAAACGCCGTTCCTGTGCGCGAAAGCGACGTTTCTCACGCAATAACTGACGGGCACTTTCTTTGTCGGCACTGAGAAATACCGACAACCCCAGGCGCAGGTTGGAGATTAGCTGACTGTGCAGCCCCGCCAACTCTTCCAGGCCGACCTCGGAAAACGAGCGGCGCTGCGAGGTTTTCTGCTGCTGGACCTTGCGCAGCATGCGTTCGATCAAGTCACTGGAAAGTTTGAGGTTGATCGCCAGCTCGATGATTTCCGCCCAGCGCCGGCTGTCCTGATCACTGAGGTCCTCGCGGGGCATTTGCGCCAGATACAGCTTGATGGCGCTGTAGAGCGATTCCACATCGTCGGCCAGGCGACGCACTTCTTGTGTCACTGCGGTTTGCTTGCCGTTCAGCACATCGAGCATGGCCTCCAGCATGTTATCGATCAGGTCACCCATGCGCAGGGTTTCCCGAGCCGCGTTGGCCAGCGCCAAGCTCGGTGTAACTAGCGCCGTAGCGTCAAGGTGCCGGGGTTTGGCAGTGCCGTTGACCTGTGGCCGCTCCGGCAACACCCAGGCACAAAACCTGGCCATCGGCCCGACACTGGGCAGCAGGACCAGGCAGCGCGCGGTGTTGTAGAGCAGGTGGAAGCCGATGACCATTTCCTGGGGGCTGAAATCCAGGCTGTCGATCCAGTGCACCAACGGGTCGAGTACCGGAATGATCAGCACCAGGCCGATCAGTTTGTACAGCAGGCTGCCCAAGGCCACCTGGCGTCCGGCGGCGTTCTGCATGCTGGTGCTGAGGAACGCCAGAATGCCGCTGCCGATATTGGCGCCGATCACCAGGCCGATCGCCACTGGCAAGCTGATCACGCTGGCGCCGGCCAGGGTTGCGGTCAGCAGCACTGCCGCAAGGCTGGAGTAGGAAATCATCGCGAACAGCGCACCGACCAGGGCGTCGAGCAGGATATCGCCGGTCAGCGAGGCGAAAATCACCTTCACCCCTTGGGCGTGGGTGATCGGCGTGGCCGCCTCGACGATCAGCTGCAACGCCAGGATGATCAAGCCTAGGCCAATCGCGACGCGGCCCATCTGGCCCAGTCGCGTCTGTTTGCGCGAGAGGAAGAAAATCACCCCGAGGAAGATCAGCAGCGGCGACAGCCATGACAGGTCGAAAGTCAGCACCCGCGCCATCAGCGCCGTACCGACATCGGCGCCAAGCATGGTCGCCAGCGCCGGGGTCAGCGCCATCAGGCCCTGGCCGACAAAGGAAGTGACGAGCATGGCGGTGGCGTTGCTGCTCTGGACCATGGCGGTTACCACGATCCCGGAAATGAACGCCAGCCAGCGTTTGGACATGTTCTGGCCAATGACATGGCGCAAGTTGGAACCGTAAACCCGCAGGATGCCGGTTCGGACGATGTGCGTGCCCCAGATCAGCAAGGCCACGGCAGAGAGCAAATTGAGCAGGGTGAGCATACAGGCCCCCTGTGGTGGTAACGCCCCAAAGGGGCAAGTTGACGGTGCCGCGCGTTGTTCTACGTTTTGTACTTAAGCTGTAGTTGGCTAACGGGCTGGGCGCCAGCATCGCATAGCTAAAGAAGTGATTGAAACAAAACTGTCATGAAAACAATTTGATGCAGACAAAGAAAAAGGGACCCGAAGGCCCCTTTTGCTCAGCACAACATTCGGGTTATTGACCCGGAATGTCCTTGCGCAGTTTCACCGGATCCTGCTGCTTGCGCTTTTTCGCGATCGCGGTGCGCATCTTGATGTTGATCGCTTCCACCGCCAGCGAGAACGCCATGGCGAAGTAGACGTAGCCTTTCGGTACGTGCACGTCCAGGGATTCGGCAATCAGAACGGTACCGACCACCAGCAGGAACGACAGCGCCAGCATCTTCAGCGACGGGTGCTTGTCGATGAACGCGCTGATGGTGCCCGCAGCCAGCATCATCACCAGAACGGCCACGACAATCGCCGCCACCATGACCGGTACATGGGACACCATGCCGACCGCAGTGATGACCGAGTCCAGCGAGAACACGATGTCGATGATCGCGATCTGGATGATGGTGTACAGGAAGTTGCCACCCTTGCCCGAAGGTTCTTCGTTGCTTTCGTCTTCACCTTCCAGCGCGTGGTACATCTCTTGCGAGCTCTTCCACAGCAGGAACAGACCACCGAAGAACAGGATCAGGTCACGCCCGGAGATACCCTGGCCGAACACTTCGAACAGGTCGGCGGTAAGGCGCATGACCCAGGTGATCGACAGCAGCAACAGGATCCGCGTGATCATGGCCAGCGCCAGACCGAAAATCCGGGTGCGCTGCTGCATGTGCTTGGGCATGCGGCTGACCAGGATCGAAATCATGATGATGTTATCGATGCCCAGAACGATTTCCAGGGCGGTCAGGGTGAAGAAGGCAACCCAGATTTCAGGGTTGGTCAGCCATTCCATGTGTATTCCTTTGAGCGAGTGTTAAACCACAACGGGCCCGGGCTTCAAACAACAAAGCCTGGACCCGATGTGGTGAGTCTTGGGCTTATAGAGTGCTGAACAGCGGAAAAATCCCCATCAGCAACGCGGCGACCAGTATGCACATGCACACCAGCACTGCCCACTTCAGGGTGAAGCGCTGGTGATCACCAAAATCGATACCGGCCAGGGCCACCAACAGGTAGGTCGATGGTACGAGCGGGCTCAACAGGTGGACGGGCTGACCGACGATCGAGGCACGTGCCATTTCCACCGCGGTTATACCGTAGTGACTGGCGGCTTCGGCAAGTACCGGTAACACGCCGTAATAAAATGCATCGTTCGACATGAAGAACGTGAACGGCATGCTCACCAGCGCCGTGATTACCGCCAGGTACGGGCCGAGGAAATCCGGGATCACCGACAGCAGGCTTTTCGACATGGCATCGACCATGCCGGTGCCCGACAGGATACCGGTGAAGATGCCGGCGGCAAAGATCAGCCCGACCACTGCCAGCACACTACCGGCGTGGGCCGCGACGCGATCCTTCTGCTGTTGCAGGCAAGGATAGTTGACGATCATCGCGATACTGAACGCCACCATGAACAGCACTGGCAGCGGCAACAGGCCGGCGATCAGGGTGCACATCAGGCCCAGGGTCAGGGCGCCGTTGAACCAGATCAACTTCGGACGACGGGCATCCGGGAACTGCGAGACGCTGATTTCGCTGTGGTCGATCTCATCGCCCACCAGGTGCAGCTCACCCAGGCGCGCACGTTCACGTTTGCCGTAGAAGTAAGCGATGGCCAGGATCGCCACCACACCGGCCGCCATCGCTGGAATCATCGGTACGAAGATCGCCGAAGGGTCCACGTGCAACGCACTGGCGGCACGGGCGGTCGGGCCGCCCCATGGAGTCATGTTCATCACGCCACCGGCGAGGATGATCAGACCAGCCATGATCCGCGGGCTCATGCCGATGCGGCTGTAGAGCGGCAGCATGGCGGCCACGCAGATCATGTAAGTGGTCGCGCCGTCACCATCGAGGGAAACGACGAGCGCCAGTACGGCGGTGCCGACCGAAACTTTCAACGGGTCGCCCTTGACCATTTTCAGGATCTTGCGCACGGCCGGGTCGAACAGGCCGGAGTCGATCATCAGGGCGAAGTACAGAATCGCGAACATCAGCATCACGCCGGTCGGCGCGAGTTTGGTGATGCCTTCGAGCATCATCGGGCCGATTTTCGGGCCGAAGCCGCCGAACAGGGCGAAGATGATTGGAATCAGGATCAGGGCGATCAGCGCAGACAGGCGCTTGGTCATGATCAGGAACATGAACGTGATGACCATGGCGAAGCCAAGGAAAGTCAGCATGGGAATACTCCAGGCGTAGCGCGGCTAGGGAATGAGCGGATCGGCGATCAGCGCAGAACGGGAAGCACGAGGCGTACGGGCGGAGTTGCAGCGAAGCGGCGGATAGAAGAGGACATCAGAATCACCATTGTTGTTGTTAAATGGGCTGTGCGAGCGATAAAACGCTGGCATTGGCCGACCGGTCTGTTGCCGGTAGTGGGGGCGATCCTAATCGGGGAAGCTTTCAGCCAGCTTTCGCCGATGAAAGCGTTGACCGGAAGTACGACCGGTCGTCGGAGCGAGTTGATGCCTTCGCGCACATTGCGCCACGAAACACACCTGTAGGAGCTGCCGAAGGCTGCGATCTTTTGATTTTGATTTTTGAAAGCAAGATCAAAAGATCGCAGCCTTCGGCGGCTCCTACAGAGGCATACGGATCAGGAGGAGACAGCATGGCCAAAATCCATACAGGCGGTTGCCACTGCGGACAGCTGCGCTACCAGGTCAGCGGGCCGTTGCACGATATCGCCCACTGTCATTGCTCGATTTGCCGACGGGTCAGCGGCGGCATCGTGACCACCTGGATCACCGTGCTCGCATCGGCCTTTCAATGGCTGGCCGGAACACCGTCGAAGTACGACTCTTCATCAACCTGCACGCGATATTTCTGCGGCCATTGTGGGGCGCAAATGGCCTTGACCACTCACCTGAGCCCGGAAAGCATCGACGTGACCATCGCCACCCTCGACCATCCCGAGCTGGCGCCGGCCGAGCGGCACATCTGGACCGACAGCCGCTTGCCGTGGCTACACCTGGACGAGCATCTGCCCAGCGAGCCGGAAGAAACCATCTGATCAAAAAATAGACAGGTCCAGCGGGCGAATCGCGCCCATCCAGATCGCATGCTCGGTGTGGTCGCGCAGATCATTGCCGGTGTCCGGATGCAGGAACACCACCAAACCCTTGCGGTTGAGCGCCAGCCACGGCAGTACTTCACCAATCAGCTCCGGCCCGAACGCCAGTTGGCAGCTCCAGTCCGGGTGCGGGCCGACCGGGCGCTCGTGTACGCGGCCCATCTTCAGCGGGAACAATTGCGCCGCTTGCTCGCACAAGGCTCGCGCCTGATCGATGGTGCCGGCGTCGAAATACACATGGGCGTGATAACCCTTGATCCGTTGCATTGAAATCCCTCTGAACCTGAGTCGAACCCTCACCGTTTGCGGTGTGTCACACGCCATATAGGCAGTGAAGTACGGAGTCCAGCCATGAAAAACGCCGAAACCCCGGTGGTGAAAGTGGTGCTTTATGGTGCCATGAGTAGCCTGGGCAGCGCGCTGATGGCTGAAATGCTGCGGCGCCAGCATGAAGTGATCGCCATTCTCGATAACCTGACGGCACTCCCGCCGCGTCCGGGCTTGCGCACCAAGACCGGCGATCTGTTCGATGCGCAGCGGGTGCAGCAAAGCGTAGCGGGCAGTTCAGCGGTCATCTGTTTACTGGACGCACCAGGCCTGCCGTTCAACAGTGAATACGTGGAAAAATCCATCGTGCCGGGGCCGGTCGAGCAGGTGCTGGCGGTGGATGCGCTGATCGACGGCATGCAGGCAGCCAACATCCGACGACTGTTTCTGGTGGGGAATTTCGACGTGCTGGACGATCCGGAAACCGAGGACAGCCTGCAACGCCACGCCGCCGACGAAATTCGCGAAGCGCTGCAAAGCAGTGCCTTGCAGTGGACGCTGGTGAATGCCCCGCGCGGGGTGGCGGGTCTGACCATTGAGCACTTCAGCCAGGTCGCCGGCAATCTGGAGCCGGGACTGGCCGAACCGCTCGAACGACTGGCCCGAACCGCTACGGGTATCGCCGATGAAATGCACCTGAATTTGCACATCGGCGAGCACGTCAATTTCATTGCGACTTCATAGCATTTAAAATATCCCAGCCTGCTGCATCTCCTGCCTCTACT
>NZ_JBSVXD010000176.1:0-12118 GCF_054070755.1 Pseudomonas sp. SDO5591_S426
CTGTAGGAGCTGCCGAAGGCTGCGATCTTTTGACGTTAAAGCAAGCTGATCGGATAGCTGATGATCACCCGGTTCTCATCGAACTCGTTGTTGCTGTAATCCCGGCGCATGGTCGAGTTGCGCCATTTCACGTTCAGGTCCTTCAGCGCGCCGCTCTGCACGGTGTAGCCCAATTCCGATTCACGTCCCCATTCCTTGCCATCGGTAATCGTGCCGGTATGCACGTTGTCGCCGCTGATGTAGCGGTTCATCAGCGTCAGGCCCGGTACGCCGAGGGCGACGAAGTTGTAGTCGTGACGCACCTGCCAGGATTTTTCCCGGGCGTTGTCGTAGCTGGAGTTGTAGCTGTCGTTGGCCAGCGTGCCGCCGCTGCTGCTATTGACCCGCATCCACGGGCTGTCGCCGGTGAGCTTTTGCAGGCCGACGTAGAAGGTGTTGCCGCCGTACTTGGCCGAGAGCAGGCCGTACATGGTTTTGTTGTCCAGCTCGCCGGCGCGGGCGCTGCCGTCGTCCTTGCCGTAGAAGAACCCGAGGTTGGCGCCGAGGGTCCAGTCGCCGATCGGTTGGCTGTGAGTCAGGTTGATGAATTGCTGGCTGTAGATGTCCTTGAGCTCGGCATTCCACATGCCGATCTGGGTGCGCTTTTCGTTGAACAGGTATTCGCCGCCCTGGAAGTTGAAACGGTCGGAAGTGAATGCCGCTTTGCCGGTCATCGACATGTCGTCCATGCTGCTGTCGTCGCGCGGGCTGTTCTGGCGGAACTGGCCGCCGTAGAGCGTCAGACCAGCGATTTCCTTCGACGTGATCTGCCCGCCACGGAAGGTTTGCGGCAGTGAACGACCATCGTCCGAACGCAGGATCGGCAGCACCGGCATCCATTCGCCCACCTTCACTTCGGTCTGCGACAGCTTGGCCTTGAACGCCACGTTGGTGCGCCCGAAGTTGTCCGCCGGGCGACCGTCGCTGTCCAGCGGCAGTAGCTGCGTACCGCCTGTGCCTTTACCGCCATCGAGCTTCACCGAATACAACCCCAGCACATCCATGCCGAACCCGACGGTGCCTTCGGTGAACCCGGATTTTGCGTCGAGGATGAAACTTTGCGTCCACTCTTCAGCCTTGCCCTGCGCCTTGGTCGGGTTGGTGAAGTTGCGGTTGATGTAGAAGTTGCGCAGGTTCAGGTTGGCCTTGGCGCCTTCGACAAAGCCTGATTCTTCGGCCTGGGCGGGCAGGGCCGCACTGGCCAGAGCGACGGCGATCAGGCTGGGAACGAAATACTGCGCGGTGGAAGGCGTCATGGGCTCGGGTCTCTCTGATTCTTGGGGATGAAACGGGGTGATGCCGCGACCGGGAGGGTGCGGACAGGTAGTCGATTTTTTGGGGTGACGCCTGGGGATCAGCCGGACAGGGCAGGGCGCGGGGGCATGGTATCGAACCTGTTGTTATTGGTTTTGTGGGTCGGATGGTGCGGGGAATGTACTGGATGGTTCAATTGCTGAAAGCGGGTTTTGGGCGATTATCGAACGTAAGATTGGCTCTGGTTTTTGTGCTGTTCTTCAGCGCCTCATCGCTGGCAAGCCAGCTCCCACAGGTTCACAGTGGACCATAAAATTTACGTACGACACGGACACTGTGGGAGCTGGCTTGCCAGCAATGAGGCCCGCACGGCTAACACAACTTTTCCAGCAGCCAACAAAAAGCCCACCAATCGGTGGGCTCTTTGTTTTCACTGCGCTATCAGAACAACTTCAACTTCGGCGCTTCTTCTTTCAACGGCTCGTTCTTCGCCGTCTGCTCATTCCAGCCACCACCCAGGGCCTTGTACAGGTTGACCTGGCTGACCAGTTGCGCCAGACGGTCGGTTATCAGCACTTGTTGCGCGCTGAACAACTGACGCTGGGCATCGAGGAAGGTCAGGTTGCTGTCGACACCGATGCGGTAGCGACGCTCGGCCAGGCGGTAGTAGTCCTGGTTGGCGCTGACGAAGTCTTGCTGCGCCTGCAACTGTTGCACGTAGGTCTGGCGGGCGGCCAGGCCGTCGGCGACTTCCTGGAAGGCTGTTTGAATGGACTTCTCGTAGTTCGCAACGCCAATGTCTTTCTGGATTTTCGAGTAATCCAGGCTGGCGCGCAGGCTGCCGGCGTTGAAGATCGGCAGGTTGATCTGCGGCTGGAACAGCCAGGTGCCCGAACCGCCTTTGAACAGACCGGACAGGTCCGGGCTGAGGGTCCCGGCATTGGCGGTCAGGCTGATGCTCGGGAAGAACGCTGCGCGTGCTGCGCCGATGTTGGCGTTGGCCGCTTTCAGGTTGTATTCGGCTTGCAGGATGTCCGGACGACGTTGCAGCAAGTCCGACGGCAGGCCAGGCGGAACTTCGGCCAACAGATCGTCCGCCAGCGGTTTGGCCGCTTGCAGGTTGGCCGGAATGCTTGTGCCGAGCAGCAGCACCAGGCTGTTCTCGTCCTGAGCGACCTGACGGGTGTACTTCGCCAGTTGCGCACGGGCGTTTTCCACCGAGGTGCGCGACTGCGCCAGATCCAGGGCCGAAGCAACCCCGACTTCGTTGCTGCGCGCAGTGAGCTTGTAGCTCTCCTCGAACGCGGCGAGGGTGTCCTGCGTCAGCTTCAGCAGTTCCTTGTCGGCCTGCCAGGTCAGGTAGGCATTGGCCACGCTGGCCACCAGGCTGATCTGCGTGCTGCGACGGCCTTCTTCAGTGGCGAAGTACTTCTGCAGCGCTTCTTCGTTCAGGCTGCGAATCCGACCGAACAGATCGAGTTCATAAGCACTGATGCCGACGGTGGCCGAGTAGGAACTGGTGATGCCCGCTTCACCGGTCTGCGAAGCATCGGCCGGAACCCGCTGACGGGTGCCGGTGCCATTGGCCGAGACGGCCGGGAACAGATCGGCGCGGGAGATGCGGTATTGAGCCGCAAACGCGTCGATGTTCAGGGCCGCGACACGCAGGTCACGGTTGTTTTCCAGGGAAACCTGGATCAGCTGTTGCAACGCCGGGTCGTGGAAAAACTGCTTCCAGCCTTGCTCGGCAGCGGCCTGCGCCGGTGCCTGGGCCGGCGAGTACGCCGGGCCCTGCGGGTATTGACCTGCCACCGGAGCTTCCGGCTGCTGATAGTCAGGTATCAGCGAGCAGCCACCGAGCACGAAGGCGGCGACTGCCAGGGAGAGTAGCGACTTGCTCATTAGCCAGCCTCTTTAGGAGTTTCAGTAGCGTCTTCCTGGTCGACGTTTTTACGCTGACCCATGGCCGACACAGTGACGAAGAACAGTGGGACCCAGAAGATCGCCAGTACGGTTGCAGTGATCATACCGCCAATCACGCCGGTACCGATTGCATGCTGGCTACCCGAACCTGCGCCCGTGGATATCGCCAGTGGTACCACACCGAGAACGAAGGCGAGCGAGGTCATGATGATCGGTCGCAGACGCATGCGGCAGGCTTCGATCGCCGCCTCGCGCAAGCTGCGTCCTTGCTCGTGCAGTTCCTTGGCGAATTCGACGATCAGAATGGCGTTTTTCGCCGCCAGACCGATGGTCGTCAACAGGCCCACCTGGAAATACACGTCGTTGGACAAACCGCGCAGGCTGGTGGCCATCAGCGCACCGATGATCCCCAGCGGCACCACCAACATTACCGCGATCGGAATCGACCAGCTTTCATACAACGCCGCCAGACACAGGAACACCATCAGCAGCGACAGGGCGTACAGCGCTGGCGCTTGCGAGCCGGACAAACGTTCCTCGTACGACAGGCCGGTCCAGGAAATACCGACACCAGCCGGCAGCTTCTTGGCAATGGCTTCGACTTCGGCCATGGCTTCACCGGTGGAATAACCCGGCGCCGGGGCACCGAGGATTTCCATCGCTTCCACGCCGTTGTAACGGGCCAGTTTCGGCGAACCGTAGATCCACTCACCCTTGGCGAATGCCGAGAACGGAACCATGGTGCCGACGCTGTTGCGCACGTACCACTTCTTCAGATCCTCAGGGCTCATGCGAGCGCCCGGCTGGCCTTGCACGTAAACCTTCTTCACCCGACCACGGTCGATGAAGTCGTTGACGTAGCTACTGCCCAAGGCAATCGACAGGGTGTTGTTGATGTCGGCGATGGTAATGCCCAGGGCACTGGCCTTCTCGTCATCGATTTCCAGCTGGTATTGCGGCTCGTCGTTCAGGCCGTTCGGACGTACCTGAGTCAGAATCTTGCTTTGCGCCGCCATACCAAGGAACTGGTTGCGCGCCTCCATCAGTTTTTCGTGACCGATACCGGCGCGGTCTTGCAGGAACACGTCGAAACCGGTGGCGTTACCCAGCTCCAGTACCGCTGGCGGGGCGAAAGCGAACACCATCGCGTCACGGAAGGTAAAGAAGTGCTGCTGGGCACGGGCTGCAACCTTGAACACGCTGTTGTCGGCGTTACGGTCGTCCCACGGGCGGAGCATGATGAACGCCATACCCGAGCTCTGGCCTCGGCCGGCGAAGTTAAAGCCGGTCACGGTAAACACCGAGTTCACCGCATCGCCTTCACCGCCATCCTTGCCCGGACGCAGCAGAAATTCACGCATTTCGTCCACGACCACTTGGGTGCGCTGGGCAGTCGAACCGGCCGGAGTTTGCACCTGGGCGAACAGTACGCCCTGGTCTTCTTCCGGCAGGAACGCCGTTGGAATGCGGGTGAACAGCCAGATCATGCCAACGACGATGATCAGGTAAGCCAACAGGTACGGCGCCTTGTGCGTCAGCATGCTGCCCACGCCACGCTCGTAGCTTCTGACACCACGGTCGAAGTTGCGGTTGAACCAGCCGAAGAAGCCACGTTTGGGGGTGCCGTGCTCGCCTTTCTTGATTGGCTTGAGCATGGTGGCGCAGAGCGCCGGGGTGAAGATCAGTGCAACCAGAACCGACAGGGCCATGGCCGAGACGATGGTAATCGAGAACTGCTTGTAGATCACACCGGTGGAACCGCTGAAGAACGCCATCGGCAACAGAACTGCCGAGAGCACCAGGGCGATACCGACCAGTGCGCCCTGGATCTGCCCCATGGATTTCTTGGTGGCTTCCTTGGGCGACAGGCCTTCTTCGCTCATCACCCGTTCGACGTTTTCCACCACGACGATGGCGTCGTCCACCAGCAAACCGATGGCCAGCACCATGCCGAACATGGTCAGGGTGTTGATGCTGAAACCGGCGGCCGCGAGGATGCCGAATGTACCGAGCAATACCACCGGCACGGTCATCGTGGTGATGATGGTGGCGCGGAAGTTTTGCAGGAACAGGAACATCACCAGGAACACCAGCGCAACCGCTTCAACCAGGGTGTGAACCACGCCTTTGATCGACTCGGTCACCACCGGGGTGGTGTCGTACGGGAACACCACTTCCATCCCTTGCGGGAAGAACGGCTTGAGGTTGTCGATGGTGGTGCGCAGCGCCTTGGCGGTATCCAGCGCGTTGGCGCCGGTGGCCAGTTTCACCGCCAGACCGGATGCCGGGGCACCGTTGAACTGGGCGTTGATGCTGTAGTTCTCACCACCCAGACCAACGTCGGCGACATCTTTCAAACGAACCTGGGAACCGTCCTTGTTGACCTTGAGCAGGATCTTGTCGAACTGCTCGGCGGTTTGCAGACGGGTCTTGCCGATGATCGTCGCGTTCAGCTGGGTGCCGGGCAGGGCAGGCAAACCGCCGAGTTGACCGGACGACACCTGCACGTTCTGTGCGGCGATGGCGGTCTTGACGTCGATCGGGGTCAGGTTGAAGTTGTTCAACTTGGCCGGGTCGAGCCAGATACGCATGGCGTACTGCGAACCGAACACCTGGAAGTCACCGACACCGGCAGTCCGCGAGATCGGGTCCTGCATGTTCGACACGATGTAGTTGGACAGGTCGTCCTTGGTCATGCTGCCGTCACGCGACACCACGCCGATCACCAGCAGGAAGTTCTTCACTGCCTTGGTCACGCGGATACCCTGTTGCTGCACTTCTTGCGGCAGCAGCGGGGTGGCCAGGTTCAGCTTGTTCTGGACCTGGACCTGCGCGGTATCGGAGTTGGTGCCTTGCTCGAAGGTCGCGGTGATGGTCATGGTGCCGTCGGAGTTACTTTCCGAGGACACATAACGCAGGTTGTCGATACCGTTGAGCTGCTGCTCGATCACCTGAACCACGGTGTCCTGCACGGTTTGCGCGGAAGCGCCCGGGTAGGTCACGGAAATGGCGATGGCCGGAGGCGCAATGCTCGGGTACTGGTTGATCGGCAGCTTGAGGATCGATAGTGCCCCGACCAGCATGATCACCAGGGCAATTACCCAGGCGAAAATCGGACGGTCGATAAAAAATTTCGACATGGTTTACTCCCCTTTGCCGCTGGAAGCCTTGTCAGCTGCCTGTGCGGGGGCCGGGTTCTTTGCGGCTACGTTGGTCGCATCGCTGGCCTTGACTTCAATGCCAGGTTTGACGAATTGCAGGCCTTCGGTAATCAGGCGATCGCCGGCTTTCAGACCGTCTTCGATCAGCCATTGGTTGCCGACGGTACGGCTGGCCTTGAGCTGACGCAGTTCGACCTTGTTGTCCGGGCCGACGACCAGTGCGGTCGGGGTGCCTTTGAGGTCGCGCGTCACGCCTTGTTGCGGGGCCAGGATCGCCGCGCTGTTCACACCGGCCTGCAACTGGGCGTGGACGAACATGCCCGGCAGCAGCGTGTGATCAGGGTTCGGGAACACGGCGCGCAGCGTCACGGAGCCAGTAGTCTGGTCAACCGAAACTTCGGAGAACTCCAGCTTGCCGTCGAGTTTGTACTGGCTGCCGTCTTCGAGGGTCAGCTTGACGGTCGCGGCGTTGTCGCCGGCCTTTTGCAGGCGACCGGTTTCCAGGTCACGGCGCAGTTGCAGCAGCTCTACCGAGGACTGGGTCACGTCGACGTAGATCGGGTCGAGTTGCTGGATCACGGCCATCGCCTCGGTCTGGGCATTGCTGACCAGCGCGCCTTCGGTGACCGTAGATCGACCGATACGACCGGTCAGTGGCGCGTAGACCTTGGTGTAGCGCACATTGATCTGGGCCGTTTGCAGCGCGGCTTCCGATTGCAGGCGGTTGGCCACGGCCGTGTCGTATTCCTGGCGGCTCACGGCCTGTTCGTTGACCAGTTGCTGGTAGCGATCGGAAATCGACTTGGTCGAACGCAGGTTGGCTTCGGCGCTTTTCTGGGTCGCTTCATAGATCGATGGATCGATCTGATACAGCTGCTGGCCGGCCTTGACGTCGCTGCCTTCCTTGAACAGACGCTTGAGAATGATGCCGTTGACCTGCGGACGAACCTCGGCAATGCGGTACGCGCTGGTGCGCCCCGGCAAATCCGAGGTGAGCGTAAACGTTTGCGGCTGAAGGGTGACGACGCCGACCTGAGGCGGTGGTGCGGCCGGTGGAGCTTCTTCCTTTTTGCATCCGCTGAGCAGCGATGCCAGGGCGACGGCGGCGACCAGAGCGGTAACAGCTGGCTTGAATTGCATGAAAATCCTCGGGTCAGGCGCGAAATAAACGCACAAGAAAAGATGGAAGGTAAAAATTGGGTGCCGGGTGGATAAGTAGCATGCTAAGTAATATACTTACGTTCACGGTTGTTTGTAAATACCTTGGCTGTGTATCCACGCCGTTACAGACGCCGCTGAAAGGTTGGAATTGTAGGCCCGGGGACGATACCCAAGAGCGCTCGCCCCACTTTTATTCAGCTGATATTCAGACATCGCTGAAGCATCCTGATTGAGGTTGTACTGCCATGGTTCGTCGCACCAAAGAGGAAGCTCAAGAAACCCGTAGCCAGATACTCGAAGCGGCCGAGAAAGCCTTTTACGAGCGGGGCGTGGCCCGAACCACCCTGGCGGATATCGCGACCCTGGCCGGCGTCACTCGCGGTGCTATCTACTGGCATTTCAGCAACAAGGCGGATCTGGTGCAGGCCATGCTCGACACCTTGCATGAGCCGCTGGAAGAAATGGCCAAGGCCAGCGAGAGCGAAGACGAACTCGATCCCTTGGGCTGCATGCGCAAATTGTTGATTCATTTGTTTCATCAAATTGCACTGGACCCGAAAACCCGGCGCATCAACGAAATTCTGTTTCATAAGTGCGAATTCACCGATGAAATGTGCGACCTGCGCCAACAGCGCGTGGCAGCCAGCCTCGACTGCAATGTGCGGATCGGCCTGGCCTTGAGTAACGCCGTGAATCGCGGGCAGTTGCCGGAAAACCTCGACACCGCTCGAGCGGCCATCAGCCTGCACGCTTTTATCGATGGCATCTTGTATCAGTGGCTGTTGGCACCCGACAGCTTTCAACTGCACATCGAGGCCGAACGATGGGTCGATACCGGACTGGATCTGTTGCGCTTCAGCCCCAGCCTGCGCAAGTGAAGCAAAATGCGTAATCGGCGACTTGTGTGTCAACCGTCCAAGCCATAGATGAACAGTTCTTCACGCGTTCTAAGGCAATGGGGTGCTTTTATATACGCAGGCTCGGCAGGTTGACAGGTAGCAAGCTCGGTATTTTGTAGGAATTTTGTGTCGGGTTTGTGAGCGTGCAATCCCTGTAGGAGCTGCCGAAGGCTGCGATCTTTTGATCTTGGCGTTATTAAACACACAAAAAATCAAAGGATCGCAGCCTTCGGCAGCTCCAGGGGTATCGAAGTTCTGGTAATAAAAAGCCCCGGCTCTTTCGAGTCGGGGCTTTTTGCGTTTCAGCGCAGAGTGTTTACAGCGTCGGGTAGTCGATGTAGCCGACCGGGCCCTTGGCGTAGAACAGTTCCGGGCGCGCTTCATTCAGCGGCGCGTCGGCTTTCAAGCGTGCAGGCAGGTCCGGGTTGGCAATGAACGGGACGCCGAAAGCGACCGCATCAGCCTTGCCGCTGGCCAGCCACGCGTTGGCGCTGTCCTTGGTGAAGCGTTCGTTGATGATGTACGGGCCGCCGAAGGCTTCCTTGATTTGCGGGCCAAGGCTGTCGGCGCCTTCTTTCTCGCGGGAGCAAATGAACGCGATACCGCGCTTGCCCAGCTCACGAGCGATGTAGGTGAAGGTTTCGGCCAGATTGTCGTCGCCCATGTCATGGGAATCGGCACGAGGCGACAGGTGCACACCGACGCGGCCGGCGCCCCAGACTTCGATCGCGGCGTCGGTCACTTCCAGCAGCAGGCGTGCACGGTTTTCCAGGGAACCGCCGTAGTTGTCGGTGCGCTGGTTGGTGCTGCTTTGCAGGAACTGGTCGAGCAGGTAACCGTTGGCGCCGTGGATTTCCACGCCATCGAAACCGGCGGCCTTGGCGTTTTCGGCACCGGTGCGATAGGCGTCGACGATGTCGGCGATTTCAGCGGTTTCCAGGGCGCGCGGGGTCGGGTAGTCGGACAGTGGGCGAACCAGGCTGACGTGACCTTTGGGCTGGATGGCGCTCGGTGCGACCGGCGCTTCACCGTTGAGGTACGACGAATGCGATACACGACCCACGTGCCACAGTTGCAGGAAGATCTTGCCGCCCGCGCCATGGATCGCCTTGGTCACGTTGGCCCAGCCACGCACCTGGTCGTTGGACCAGATACCCGGGGTGTCCGGGTAGCCGACGCCCATTGGCGTGACCGAAGTCGCTTCGCTGAGGATCAACCCGGCGGTGGCGCGTTGCACGTAGTACTCGGCCATCAGCGCGTTCGGCACACGGCCTTCGTCGGCGCGGCAGCGGGTCAGCGGAGCCATGATGATGCGGTTGGCCAACTCGAGGTCGCCCAGTTTGATCGGATCGAAAATAGTGGTCATTCAGTACAACCCTCGTGAGGTAAGTGAATCAGTTGGTAGCAGGAGCCAGCTCGGGATTGCCGTTCTGGCGGAAAGTAATCAGGGTCACCAGCAAGGCGAGTACCGCCAGTGCGGCTGCCGCGAGCGGCACGCTGGTCAGGCCGAAACCGTGGGCGATGACGCTGCCGCCGACCCAGGCGCCCAAGGCGTTGCCGACGTTGAAGGCGCCGATGTTCAGGGTCGAGACCAGGTTCGGTGCCGCTTTGCCGTAGGTCACCACGTTGACCTGCAAGGCAGGTACGGCGGCAAAACACGCGGTGGCCCAGAGGAACAGGGTGATTTCGGTCGGGATCAGCGCGACGCTGGTCCAGGTCAGTACGGTGGACACCACGGCCATGGCGATGAACACGCCGATCAACGTCGCGGCCAGGCCCTTGTCGGCCATCTTGCCGCCGATGATGTTGCCGACCGTCAGGCCCAGGCCGATGAGCATCAAGGTCCAGGTCACGCCACGGGGCGACACGCCGGTGACTTCGCCCAGCAGTGGAGCGACGTAAGTGAACAGGGTGAACACCGACGCGGCGAACAGCGCGGTCATGCTTAGCGACAACCAGATGCCGGCGCCTTTGAGAGCGCGCAGTTCGGCACGCATGTCGAGTTTTTCTTCATCGCGCTTGGCCGGCAGGAAGCGGATCAGGCCAATCAGCGCAATCACACCGATCACGGTCACCGCCCAGAAGGTCGAACGCCAGCCGGCTTCCTGACCGAGGGCAGTGCCCAGCGGTACACCGAGTACGTTGGCCAGAGTCAGGCCGGTGAACATCAGGGCCACGGCCGAGGCGCGTTTGTTCGCTGGCACCAGGCCGGCGGCTACGACTGAACCGATACCGAAGAAGGCGCCGTGACACAGGGCCGTGACCACACGGGCAAACATCAGCACGTTGTAGTCACTGGCGACTGCGCAGAGCAGGTTGCCGATGATGAAAATGCCCATCAACGCCACCAGTGCAGCCTTGCGCGGCAGCCTGGCGGTGGCCAGCGCCATGAACGGCGCACCGATGGCCACGCCCAGGGCGTAACCGGTCACCAGCCAGCCGGCGCCGGGGATCGACACACCGAGATCGGCCGCCACATCGGGCAGCAAGCCCATGATGACGAACTCGGTGGTGCCGATGGCGAAGGCGCTCAACGCGAGGATGAGTAGCGAGAGGGGCATTGTTTTAATTCCTTGTCGGCTGGCTGACGTAAAGGGTCAGAGCTCTTTGCTGAAGATTTTGAGGAACTCCTGAATGGTTTCCTCGTTGCGTTTGAAGAAATGCCACTGGCCGACTTTGCGGCTGCTGATCAGGCCGGCGCGTTGCAGGGTCGCCAGGTGTGCGGACACCGTGGACTGCGACAGGCCGCAACGTTGATCGATCTGCCCGGCGCAAACGCCGTGCTCGTTGCTGTGGGACTGGTCGGGAAATTCGACGGTCGGGTCTTTGAGCCAGTGCAGGATGTCTCGCCGTACTGGGTGTGCCAGGGCTTTTATTATTTCGTCGAGGTCAAGGTTCATGGCAGTGTGCTCGTGATCAGTAAAACGCTATATCGCGATGAGGCGAACTTTATATCGCTATTTCGCGATACACCAATATGATTTTGGTCTGATGACCGAATAAATCGGTATATCGGGTTATAACGATACGATGGATGTAGATACCAGGACGCAGTGCTAAGCTGCGCCCATGAACTATCTCGCACATCTTCACCTCGGTGGCCAGCGTCCCGGTCAATTGCTCGGCAGTCTGTATGGCGATTTCGTCAAAGGCAGGCTGCAAGGGCAGTTTGAACCGGAGATCGAAGCGGCCATCCAGCTGCATCGCAGCATCGACGTATTCACCGATCGCCATCCGCTGGTGGATGTCGCGTTGTCGCGGTTTTCCCTGACGCGCCGGCGTTACGCCGGGATCGTCCTCGACGTTTTTTTTGACCATTGCCTGGCGCGCGACTGGACGCTGTATGCCGATCGGCCGCTGGAGTTGTTCACTTCAGACGTTTACCGCGTACTGTCCAGCGAACAGCAATTGCCGGAACGGTTGGCGAAGATCGCGCCGCACATGGTGGCCAACGACTGGCTGGGTTCTTATCGGGAATTTGAAGTGCTGGAGCAGGTGCTGCGGGGGATTTCCCGGCGCTTGACCCGGCCGGAAGAGCTGGCGCCGGCGATGCAGGAATTGCGGCGATTATATGAACCGTTGAGCGAGGATTTTCGGTTGTTCTATCCGCAGTTGCAGGATTTTGCAGTGCAGCGACTTTAGACAAAATCAAAAGATCGCAGCCTGCGGCAGCTCCTACAG
>NZ_JBSVXD010000177.1:0-11962 GCF_054070755.1 Pseudomonas sp. SDO5591_S426
GTTTCCTTATGGAACGGACCCTGTAGGA
Source organism: Pseudomonas sp. SDO5591_S426 (assembly GCF_054070755.1). Lineage (NCBI taxonomy): Bacteria > Pseudomonadati > Pseudomonadota > Gammaproteobacteria > Pseudomonadales > Pseudomonadaceae > Pseudomonas > Pseudomonas sp. SDO5591_S426. Next base: position 29 of record NZ_JBSVXD010000177.1, read on the forward strand.
GCTGCCGAAGGCTGCGAGCTTTTGATCGTGATTGGGAAAATCAAAAGATCGCAGCCTTCGGCAGCTCCTACAGGGCCAAGGCTGGATCAGGGGTTGGCGTGAGCCGGCAACACATCATTGGCAATCATTTCGCCAAACGGCCCCGTGAGGTTGGTCACACCACGCCCGGCTAGGCTGGCGTACGGCTCGGGCAGCAGCGGGAACACCAGCTCGGCAAAGCGATAAGCCTCTTCGAGGTGCGGGTAACCGGAGAAGATGAAACTCTCGATCCCCAGGTCCGCATACTCCTTGATGCGCGCCGCCACTTGCTGTGGATCACCGACCAGCGCCGTCCCGGCCCCGCCGCGCACCAGACCGACGCCGGCCCACAGGTTGGGTGCAATTTCCAGGTTGTCGCGACGTCCGTCATGCAAAGCGGCCATGCGCCGTTGGCCTTCCGAGTCAAACCGCGAGAACGATTGCTGCGCAGCGGCGATGGTTTCGTCGCTGATGTGTTCGATCAATTTGTCGGCGGCTTTCCAGGCCTCTTCGGCGGTTTCGCGCACGATCACGTGCAAGCGAATTCCGAATTTCACCGTGCGCCCGTTGCGCGCCGCACGCTCACGCACATCGGCGAGTTTTTGTGCCACGGCGGCCGGTGGTTCGCCCCAGGTCAGGTAGACATCGACCTGTTCCGCGGCCAGGTCGTGGGCCGCGTCGGACGAGCCGCCGAAATACAACGGCGGATACGGTTTTTGCACCGGTGGATACAGTGCCTTGGCGTTCTGCACGCGCAGGTGTTTACCCTCGAAGTCCACCGCTTCGCCTTGCAACACCCGGCGCCAGATTTTCAAGAATTCGTCGGTGACTTCGTAGCGTTCGCTGTGATCAAGGAAGCTGCCATCGCCACGGTTTTCATCCGGGTCGCCGCCAGTCACCACATTGATCAGCAAGCGGCCGTTGGACAATCGGTCCAGCGTCGCCGCCATGCGCGCCGACACGGTCGGCGAAATGATCCCCGGGCGGATCGCCACCAGATATCGCAAGCGCTCGGTCAACGGCACCAGCGCCGAAGCGATCACCCACGAGTCTTCGCAAGAGCGCCCGGTAGGAATCAACACACCGTGATAACCCAGGCTGTCGGCGGCCTGTGCCACCTGTTTCAAATAGTTGAGGGTCACCGGGCGCGCGCCTTGGGTGGTGCCCAGATAGTGACCGTCGCCGTGGGTTGGCAGAAACCAGAAAACATCCATGAACAAATCCTTAAGCGATTTTCAGCAGATTGTTGGGGTGCACGCCGAACAATGGCGCGGCGCGTTCTGCAGCCAGTTGAATGCGGGCCTTTAGAAGTCCACTGGTTATCTGGTAATTGGAGAAATCGGCTTCGGTGGCGTAGACACCAATCGGCAACGTCAGCGCCTGGAAGAAACTGAACAGCGGTCGCAATTGATGATCGAGCACCAGTGCATGGCGCTCACTGCCACCGGTGGCGGCCAGCAACACAGGCGTGTTGATCAATGCATTCAAATCGATCAGGTCGAACAAGTGCTTGAGCAGCCCCGGATAGGAGCCGCGATAGACCGGCGCGGCGACGATCAGCAGGTCGGCGTTTTCGATCGCTTGCAGTTCGGCTTCGATGTCCGCGCTCAATTCCTGACGGGACAGCGCCGCGCCCAGCGGCCGGGCGATGTCACCCAACTCGATCAGCTTGGTTTCGATAGGCAGTTGCTCAGCCAACTGCGCCAACAGCGCCTGGGTCAGCACCAGCGTGCGGGATGGACGCCAGGTGCCACCGGAAACGGCGACGACTTTCAATGGACGCGACATGATCAGTTCCTTTTTAAACAGTTGCTCAGCGAGCAGTGAGTAGTCACTCGGTTGAGCAAGAGCTGTACCAATCCCTCGGAGCCAGGAATTACGGGGCTTTCAGCGCATTCGCCAGTCCAAGCTGTTGATTTTCAGGGGCTGTTTGTTGAATGGCTGTTGCCCGGCAAACAGTTGCGTAAGCAACAGTGCGTGAGGCGATGCGGTTGTTATAAAGACTTGTCGTTATTCCGTAAAAGACATTAAACAAATATTAATAGATCATTAGTGAATATAAAGTGATGACCAAAGCAGCATTAGGAAAACTCGATAGCGACTATCGAAAGCGTTGATTTCTGCTCATCCAGTGGCGCGAGTAGCCTGTGTTCATTGCCCCGAACCCAGATGCCAGGACGCCGAACATGAAACCTCTAATCGCCACTTTCTTGCTGCTCGCGGTCTCCGTACTGGCTGGATGTGCCAGTCATGTTTCCCCGGAATTGCGGCCTTATACCGCCGAAGAAACCCGGGAACTGGCGCTGGAGGCGTTGAATCGCCGTGGCTTGTCCTTCGACGAATACCACGCGAAAAAGGCTGAACTGCTCGGCGAGCCGCAAAAGACTTATGGCTTCGACAAGCAGGGCGAAATGAACGCCGAGCGGGCTGTACAGCTGCACGGTCGCCCAAGCTGAGTCGAAACTGTACGGGTCCAACTTTCGCGTAACTGTCCATGGGTTTCGCCGAGGGTGTGCGATAGGGTCAATACCTGACTGACCTAGATGGACTGCCACCCATGACGCTCTCACTCGATCTGCTGCTGGGCTTCGCTTTGTTTGCCCTTGTCACCTCGATCACGCCCGGCCCGAACAACACGATGTTGCTGGCATCCGGCGTGAACTTCGGCTTTAACCGCACGATCCCCCATATGCTCGGCATTACCTGCGGCTTCTTCGTACTGGTGGTGGCGGTCGGTTTCGGATTGGGCGCGGTGTTCCAGACTTACCCTGTGCTCTACACCGTGCTGCGTTACGTCGGCGCGGCGTATTTGCTGTATCTGGCGTGGAAAATAGCCCATTCCGGGCCGGTCTCGGACAGTGAGAAGGGCGAGGGCAAACCGATCAGCTACCTGGGCGCTGCCGCGTTCCAGTGGGTCAATCCCAAGGCCTGGATTATGGCTATCGGCGCCATCAGCACGTACACGCCGATGCAAGGCTATTTCACCAATGTCATCGTGATTGCTGCGGTATTCGCGCTGATCAACCTGCCGAGCGTCAGTGTCTGGGCCGCGTGCGGCACGCTGTTGCGCAATGTTTTGAAGGATCGCCGCTGGCTGCGCCTGTTCAACTGGGGCATGGCCGCGCTGCTGGTGGCGTCGCTGTATCCGATCCTGCTCGAAAGCTTTAGCTGACGCATTGCTTCAACCGGTCGCCCGATGCCTGTTAAGCTCACTTTTCAGGAGCGTTCCTACGCACTTTTAAATGAAGTTGTACTTCTTTAACGGCATCCGATCAGGTATTGGTAACGTTCTGAAAACCGGACGCAACTCATAAGGCTGCGTCTCGCCGTTTGCAGTCACGAGCCTCCTGATCCCGGAACACGCTCTGCGAGTCTTTTATGAATAAACGTCCGTTGTATTTCGACTACGCCGCCACCACGCCGGTGGACGAGCGAGTCATCAAGGTCATGGTCGAGTGCCTGGGTTTCAGCGGCAACTTCGGCAACCCGGCCTCCAGCTCCCACTTCTTTGGCCAGCAGGCCCGGCAATCGGTCGAGCAGGCGCGGCGTCAGGTCGCTGAACTGGTCGGCGCCGAGGCGGAGCAGATCGTCTGGACCTCCGGCGCCACAGAATCCAACAACCTCGCCCTCAAGGGCGTCGCCCAGGCGCGCGGCGTTGCTGACGGCCACATCATCACCAGCCAGATCGAACACAAGGCGATTCTCGACACTGCAAAGCAATTGCAGGACGCCGGCGTTGCGGTCACGTATCTGGTGCCAGACGCCGAAGGCCTGATTACGACGCAAGCGGTCAGCGACGCGATGCGCGAAGACACCTTCCTGGTGTCGCTGATGCTGGTCAACAACGAACTGGGCACGGTCAATGACATCCCGGCCATCGGCCAGGTGGTGCGTGAGCGCGGCGCGTTGTTTCATGTCGACGCGGCTCAGGGCGCGGGCAAAGTAGCGATCGATCTGGCCGAGTGGCCGGTGGACTTGATGTCGTTCTCGGCGCACAAACTCTACGGCCCCAAAGGTATCGGCGCGTTGTACGTCGGGCCTCGTGCGCAACAGCGCTTGCTGGCACAGATCCACGGCGGCGGTCACGAAGGTGGTTTGCGTTCCGGCACCCTGGCGACACATCAGATCGTCGCCATGGGCGAGGCCTTCGCCCTGGCGGCGGCTTCGTTCGAGGAAGAGGCGGACAAGATCGTACGACTGCGTGAACGCCTGCTCGAACCGCTGTTGAGCATTCCGGGCGTGCGTCTCAATGGCAGCCCGACCCAACGCATTCCGCATACCCTGAGTCTGACCTTTAATGAAGGCGAGTTCAGTTCTGCGGCGCTAAGCGCCTCGATCGCGTTTTCCGCGACGTCGGCCTGTAACTCGGCGAGCAATGCGCCGTCCCATGTGCTGCTGGCGCTGGGGCATGACGCTCGCGCGGCGAGTCGCACCATCCGTTTGAGTCTGGGGCGCTTCACCTCCGACCAGGATATCGATCAAGCGGTACAACTGATTAAAACGGCCTGCGCCAGTGCTCCGGCATTCTGGCAATAGGGCGATAAAGCGCCGGCGTTGATCGGCACTAAACAACAATGATGAGTGGTTAGCAGGAGTCATGATGAATACGCAGTTTTCGATCACCGGATCGGTGCCCCAGCGCCTGGCGCAAACCCGCGAGCTGATGAGCCGGGAGGGCATTCATGCGCTTCTGGTGCCGTCGGCCGACCCGCACTTGTCCGAATACCTGCCGGGCTACTGGCAAGGGCGTCAATGGTTGTCGGGTTTCCATGGTTCGGTCGGTACGCTGATCGTGACCGCGGATTTTGCCGGTGTCTGGGCCGACAGCCGTTACTGGGAACAGGCGACCAAGGAACTCAAGGGCAGCGGCATCGAACTGGTCAAGCTGCAACCGGGCCAACCGAGCCCTCTGGACTGGCTGGCCGAACAAACCCCTGAAGGCGGCGTGGTCGCGGTCGATGGTGCAGTAATGGCCGTGGCCTCGGCGCGTACCCTGGGTGGCAAACTCGAAGAGCGCGGCGCACGCCTGCGCACCGACATCGACTTGCTGAACGAAGTCTGGAGCGATCGCCCGACGCTGCCGAACGAGCCGATCTATCAACACTTGCCTCCGCAGGCGACCGTCAGCCGTGGCGAAAAACTTGCCAAGCTGCGTGAAACCTTGCAGGCACGTGGCGCTGACTGGCATTTCATCGCCACCCTCGATGACATCGCCTGGCTGTTCAACCTGCGCGGCGGCGATGTGTCGTTCAACCCGGTGTTCGTTTCCTTTGCCTTGATCAACCAGCAACAGGCGACCCTGTTCGTGGCGCTGAGCAAGGTCGATGCCGAGTTGCGTGCGGTCCTTGAACAGGACGGCGTGACCCTGCGTGATTACAGCGAAGTGGCCGAAGCCCTGCGTGCGGTGCCGAACGGCGCGAGCCTGCTGGTCGATCCGGCGCGTGTAACGGCAGGTTTGCTGGATAACCTGAACGATGGCGTCAAACTGATCGAAGGCCTCAATCCGACTACCCTCGCCAAGTCGCAGAAAAGCCTGGCCGATGCCGAGCACATTCGCCAGGCGATGGAGCAGGACGGCGCGGCGCTGTGCGAGTTCTTCACCTGGCTGGACTCGGCGTTGGGCCGCGAACGCATCACCGAACTGACCATCGATGAAAAACTCACCGCCGCGCGTGAGCGTCGTCCGGGTTACGTGTCGCTGAGCTTCAACACCATCGCCGCATTCAACGCCAACGGCGCCATGCCGCATTACCACGCGACCGAAGAAGAGCACGCGGTGATCGAAGGTGACGGTCTGCTGCTGATCGACTCCGGTGGTCAGTACCTGGGCGGCACCACCGACATCACGCGGATGGTGCCGGTCGGAACGCCGACCGCCGAGCAGAAGCGCGATTGCACCCGCGTACTCAAGGGCGTGATTGCCTTGTCCCGTGCGCAGTTCCCGAAAGGCATTCTGTCGCCGTTGCTCGACGCCATCGCACGGGCGCCGATCTGGGCCGAAAACGTCGATTACGGTCACGGCACCGGTCACGGCGTGGGTTATTTCCTCAACGTTCACGAAGGTCCGCAGGTCATCGCCTATCAAGCCGCACCTGCACCGCAAACCGCGATGCAACCGGGCATGATCACCTCGATCGAACCGGGCACTTACCGTCCGGGTCGCTGGGGTGTGCGCATCGAGAATTTGGCGATGAATCGCGAAGCAGGCAGCAGCGAGTTCGGCGAATTCCTGAAATTCGAAACCCTGACCCTGTGCCCGATCGACACCCGTTGCCTGGAAACCTCGCTACTCAGCGAAGAAGAAAAGCAATGGTTCAATGCCTACCACGCCGAAGTGCGTGAGCGTTTGAGCCCATTGCTCAACGGCGCAGCCCTTGAGTGGTTGAACACCCGCACTGCGGCTATTTGATTGCTTGCAGTTCGGGCGCTGCCTCCAGCGCCCGGCTTATGTAGTCGACGAAGGCTTTGACCCTGGCGGATTGGCGACGATTCGCCGGGGACACTGCGTATATCGGCAGCGACTGCGCGGTGTAGTCCTGCAAAATGGGCAACACTCTCCCGACTTTCAGGTCTTCGCTGAACAGCCACACCGGCGACAACGCAATCCCCAATCCCCCCAGCACCATCTCACGAATGGCTTCGGAGTTGTTGCTCTGCGCATTGCCCTTGATCCGCACTTCATGCTGTCGGGCGCCTTTGTTGTAGATCCACAGGTTCTGACTGCTCAGCAGATTGAACAGCAGGCAGTTGTGGCCGCTGAGTTCCTGAGGTGTTTGCGGCTGGCCGTGTCGCGCCAGGTAATCCGGCGTTGCGACAGTTATCCGGTAAGTGGTGCCGACGTGGCGGGCGATCAGGCCGCTGTCGTTCAAGGCGCCGATCCTGAATGTGACATCCAGACCCTCGCTGACCAAATCCTGATTTTGATCGCTCAGTTGCAGGTCGACCTGAACCTCGGGGTGGCGCATGAGGAATTCCGGCAGGCGCGGTGCAATCTGCAAGCGCCCGAAGCTGACGGAGGAACCGATTCTCAGTGGCCCGGCGATGGATTCCCGGCCGGACTGAAAGCTGTGCTCGGCGGCGTCCACTGCAGCGAGAATGTGTCGGCATTCGGTGTAGTAGCGCTGGCCTTCGTCGGTCAGCGATAACTTGCGCGTGCTGCGCGCTATCAGCTTTCCACCGAGCTCGATTTCCAGCGCCCGCAGCACTTTGCTGATGGTCGGTTGGCTGGTTTGCAACTCCCGGGCGACAGCGGAAAAACTGCCGCGCTCGACGACCCGCACGAAAATGGCCATTGCATTGAGTTTGTCCATGCGGTCTCTCATTGATGCGTTGAGGGCATAGTCACTATAGCGATATGACGTCTTATCGGCATGAGTGGGTTAAAGGAAGATCAGTCCTACAACCACCTCTGACAGGAATAGGCGAAATGACTGACTCACTGCAAATGCGTGCGCTGATTGTTGACTCGGCTAATGCTCCATTACGCTTGGCCTCCATTCCCCGGCCAGTGCCGAGCGCAGGGCAGGTCCTGGTACGGATCGCGGCGAGCGGGGTGAACCCGTTGGACGGCAAGATCCGCTCGGACCAGGCCGCTCACGCGCGTCAGCCTTTGCCGGCGGTGTTGGGCATGGATCTGGCGGGAACCGTGGAAGCGTTGGGGGAAGACGTCAGTGGCTGGATGCCGGGTGATGAGGTCTACGCCATGGCCACGGGGATTGGTGGAGTCCAGGGCTCGCTGGCTGAATATGCGGTAGTCGATGCGCGGTTGTTGGCACGCAAGCCGGTTAATCTGAGCATGCGTGAAGCGGCAGGATTACCGTTGGTGCTGATTACGGCGTGGGAGGGATTGGTCGACCGGGCCCGGGTGCATTCGGGGCAAAAAGTGTTGATTCATGGCGGGGCGGGCGGTGTCGGACATGTCGCGGTGCAAATCGCCCGCGCATTCGGGGCCGAAGTATTTGCCACGGGTTCTGCGCGGCACCAAGGGATCATTGAGGCGTTGGGCGCGACTTTTATCGATTACCGCACATCCTCGGTCGAGGATTATGTCGAGCAGCACACGGCCGGGGAGGGCTTCGATATTGTTTATGACACGGTGGGGGGTGAAACCCTGGATATGTCTTTCAAGGCTGCACGGGTTTATCACGGTCACGTGCTGAGTTGCCTCGGTTGGGGCCAGCACAGTCTCGCACCGCTTTCGTTTCGTGGAGCGACCTATTCCGGGGTATTCACTTTGTTGCCGTTGTTGACTGGCCAGGGGCTCGAGCGTCACGGTGAGATTCTTCGGCAAGCGGCAGGTTTGATTGAGGGCGGCAAGCTGCTGCCGATAGTCGATCCGAATCGGTTCACGCTGCAAACCGCCGAGGCCGCCCATGAGCTGCTCCGGTCGGGAGCCGCTCAGGGGCGGTTGGTGGTCGAGATTTAACGCAGGGCTTCGAGGACGAAGTCCAGTCGATCCTGGCCAAAAAACAGTTGATCATCGACAAACATGCTCGGTGCTCCGAATACACCGCGCTGCACCGCTTTCTCGGTGTTGTCCTTGAGTGCGGCTTTGACTTCTTCGTCGGCGGTCAGGGCCAGCACCTCATTAGGATCAAAGCCATTCTGCGTCAGTACCGCCGCGACGGTTGCCGGGTCATCGAGGCTGCGGCCTTCAACCCAAAGCGCTTTGAACAGACAGTCGATGAACGCTGCAAAGCGTAGGGGGTGGCGCAACTGCATGCCAGTGACGGCGCGCATGAGCATCAGGGTGTTGATCGGGAAGTGCGGATTGTACTTCAGCGTCACGCCGTAACGTTTCGCGTAGCGGTCGAGGTCCTGAAACATGTAGCGACCTTTGGCTGGAATGGTCGCCGGGGAAGCATTACCGGTGGCTTTGAATACGCCGCCAAGCAGGAACGGGATGTAGATAAGTTGGCTGTCGGTTTGCTCACAGATTTTTGGCAGCTGGGTGTAGGCCAGATAGGTGGCGGGGCTGCCCAGATCGAAATAGAACTCCACGGTTTTGCTCATGGTCGATGCGCTCTCATTATTGTTGTAGGAAAGGCTTACCAACGTTCGCTCCAGGGGCGCAGGTCCAGTTCAAAGGTCCAGGCGTCGCGGGGCTGGCTGTGCAGGTACCAGTAGTTCTCGGCAATGTGCTCGGGATCAAGAATGCCGTCCTGGTCCTTGGTCGCGTATTTCTCGGGAAAGCTTTCCCGGATGAAATCGGTATCGATAGCGCCGTCGACCACGATGTGGGCGACGTGAATGTTCATCGGTCCCAGTTCGCGCGCCATGCTTTGCGCCAGCGCACGAATGCCGTGCTTGGCGCCGGCGAACGCGGCGAATCCTGCTGCACCACGCATACCCGCGGTGGCGCCGGTGAACAGGATCGTCCCCCGTTGTCGTTTGGCCATGCGCTTGGCCACTTCTCGGGCATTGAGGAAACCTGAGAAACAGGCCATTTCCCAGATTTTGAAATACTTGCGAGCGGTTTCTTCGAGAATGCTGCAAGGCACATTGGCGCCGATATTGAAGACGAACGCTTCGATAGGGCCGATCTCGTTTTCAATCTGTTCTACCAATGCCACCACATCTTCTTCTTTGCGCGCGTCGCAAGCGAAGCCATGGGCTTCGCCACCGTCGGCCAGGATGGCATCGACCAGTGGCTGGAGTTTGTCCGCGCTGCGGCGTGTAACGCAGGCGACGAATCCTTCCTTGGCGAAACGCTTGGCAATAGCGCCGCCGGTGGCGTCTCCGGCACCAACAACCAGTACGACCTTCTTGTTATTCATGGGCAGATCCCTTTGTTAAACGATCGTTAACTAAACGAACGTTATGCTACGATTCGATCAGCGTCAAGGCGATCAACTCTGAGGGAAGGGCAATGCGTTACTCGGCCAATCACAAGCTGGAAACCAAGGAAAAATTGCTGCAAAGCAGTGCGGTGTCGGCCAAGAAGTCCGGCTTTTCCACGGTAGGCGTCGATGGCTTGATGAAAGCGATCGGCTTGAGTGGTGGCGCTTTTTACAGCCACTTTTCGTCGAAGGACGAGCTGTTCGCTTCAATCGTGGAGCGTGAGTTGCGCCAAAGCCTGGAACGATTGGGCGCTGATCAGGATCGCGACAAGCTGGAGCGCTGCTTGAAGCACTATCTGAGCATGTCCCATGTCGAACACCCGGAAACCGGATGCGCTTTACCTGCATTGGGCGCCGAGATTGCCCGTTCCGACGTATTGATTCGGCAACAGGCGGAGCACTGGATCTGCCAGCTACAGGAGAGCTGGGCGCAGGTGCTGGCGAGCGACAGCCTGGCCTGGGCCATTCTGTCGCAATGCATTGGGGCATTGGTGGTGGCGCGGATGCTTGCCACGCCGGAGCTGCAGCGCAAGGTGCTGAAGTCCAGTCATGATGAGATCGGTCGCCAGATTACTTGCAGATGACAATCATGCTTCGGCTGGTATAGCCGGCAGGGTTGAGGCCAAACGGATAATCACCTGGCTCTTCCACGGCATCCCCCGATTTGGCGATAACTTTGTATCCCTTGGGATTGCATGAGTTGGCCGCACTGGCGTAGCACTGGTCCCAGGAGGATGACAGCCCCGAGCAGTTGATGTGTAGCCCTCTCTTGCCATGTTTGGTCTGGGTTTTCGAGGTCGCCGCACAGCCCGCAACTGCTAGAACGGCGATCAATATCAAAATTCGTTTCATTGCTGTCCTTGGTGCATTCCCGGATCTGACGCCCGGTCTGGCAGTATTCGCTTTCGCGTGAAGCGTTCTGATGTCCCTGTCCTGAAAAGTCCATGTCTGACATTGGGTTGCGGACCTAAACATGGCCTAAATGAACGGTAAATGCCAGTACCTCGTCAAATCTTGCATTAATCCGCTGCGACTGCGGGCTTGGCGGCATTCCCCATCGTCATGGTTGCGCCGACGGAGGCCAGAATGATGCACAGAATAGCCATCCACTGTGACAGGGAGAGGTATTCATGGAGGAACAGCAGGCCGGACAGTGCGCCAATGGCAGGCTCAATGCTCATCAACGTACCGAAGGTCCTGGCGGGCATACGCGTGAGGGCAACCATCTCCAGGGTATAGGGGAGGGCGGTCGACAGGATGGCAACGCCGATGGCTATTGGTATCAGTGATGGGGTCAGCAGTGCGGCACCAGCGTGAACAATGCCGATGGGAGCAACGAACAGGGCAGCAATCATCACCCCCAGCGCTGCGGTCTGCACACCATTATCAGCCCCGGCTTTTTGACCGAAAAGAATATAGAGCGCCCAGCAGACGCCAGCGCCCAATGCATAGCCGGCACCCAACAAATCGATTCCAGCGGTTGTTGCCCCTATTGGTATCAGTAGCAGCAGGCCGACTGCCGCCAGAGCGATCCACAAAAAATCGATTGCCCGGCGCGAGGCATATATCGCAACTGCCAATGGTCCAGTGAACTCCAGTGCTACCGCGATGCCCAGAGGCACAGTGCGCAAAGACATATAGAAGAGGAAGTTCATGCCACCGAGTGCCATCCCGTAGACGATGACGGTACGCAGTGACTTTGCGGTGAGCTTTGCTCGCCAAGGGCGCAGTAGCAGCAACATGATCACGCTGGCAAAGATCAGACGCAGGGTTGTGGTCCCCTGAGCGCCGATGACAGGGAACATGCTTTTGGCCAAGGAGGCTCCGGACTGGATCGATGCCATGGCTATTATTAGCAGGCCGACCGAAAACAGGGTCGAGGCAAGGCTGCGAGGTTGATCATTCATGAAGTTGCATCGTCCAGGGCTGGAATCTTGGGTGTTGTTCTTGGTGATGAGCAATATACTGCGCATTCGATGCGGGCGCGTCTATATATAAGCAGTGAATTTGTTCTTGCTGATAGAAAAACCAAATCAGTGCTTGACGGCAGATCTCAGGTGTCTATAATTCGCCCCAC
>NZ_JBSVXD010000178.1:0-11877 GCF_054070755.1 Pseudomonas sp. SDO5591_S426
CTCGGTACTCGAAGGCGGCGATTTTTTTTGCCCGATCGCACGGCCGATCTAGCCGAGTTGCCCCACGCGCTCCGGGTCCGGCCAGAACAACGCGGCTTGGCCACAGCGAACGCCCTGCTCGTCCAGCAGCGTCCAGACACTGCCTTCATGAATCATGAACGCTTGCCCCATGCGGTCGACCCGATAGCCGCTGTAGCCGTGGGCGATGCCCTTGGCCGTGACTTGCTCAAGTAGGGTCTGGCGCATTTCCCGGTCCAGCGGTGATGCGCTGAAACGCGAAGGCATACCGATGAACTGCTCGCGCGGATATTGGAAACTGGCGAGCGCCTGCTCGTTGGCGTAATAGAACAGCGGATCGGCTTCAGTGCCATGGGCCAGCAAGGCGTACGGTGCCTGGGCATGCAACCAGGCCAGGCGCTCGTCTTCGCTCAGCGAATCCGGCGCAGGCAGGCGTGCGCCGGTCCAGTGTCGATAAGCGGCATCCAGCTGTTGAACCATCTCCCGGAATTCATTGAATGACGACATGGGTTTCCTGCTGAAGAGAGGTAAGTCGCACGGACGCTACTGAAAACTCGCGATAAAAAACAGACCCAGTTTCGTTTCTTTTCATCAGATCACGGATTTGAAGCGCGCTGTAAGCCGCTGTAAATCCTAAGTTTTCCACTCAGTCAAAAAGACCAGAAGCGGTCTTAATGACAACATTCACATCGAGTCAAAATAACCCTCGCCCACCTCAAACGCCCGCCCTTCAAGCCTCTTCACATTGGCCTGATTTTTGGTACGTGACCTGTAAACGCTCACTGACCAAAGGAACATCGTTTATGAACAATGCTTTTCAGGATCGTCTGGCCGTCGTCACCGGCGCCAGTTCCGGAATCGGCCTGGCCGTCACCGAGCGGCTACTGGCTCAAGGTGCCCGCGTGTTGGCAATGTCACGCCAGATCGGCGGCCTCGGTGAATTGGCGGAGCGCTTCACGACTCAGTTGTCGTGGGTCGCCGGTGATGTGACCCAACCGGACGATCTGGCGCGGCTGGCGAAACAGGCTGCAACCATGGGCCCGGTGAGTTATCTGGTGCCGAACGCTGGCATTGCAGAGTTGGCCGATGGCCTGGACCTGACCGCGTTCGACCGGCAATGGGCGGTCAATGGCGCAGGGGCGCTGAACACCCTGGCCTGCCTGCGCGGGCAACTGGCGGCGTCCGCCTCGGTAGTGTTCATCGGCACCTTCCTGGCGCAAGTAACCTTCCCCGGGCTGGCCGCCTACATCGCCTCCAAAGCTGCGTTGATCCATCATGCCCGCACCTTGGCGGTTGAATTGGCGCCCCACGGCATCCGCATCAACACCGTGTCGCCCGGCCCTACCGCTACGCCGATCTGGTCCACCCTGGGTTTGAAGAGCGAAGAGCTGAGCGACGTGGCCAACGCAGTCAACCTGCGGCTGTTGGACGGTCAGTTCCTGGAAGCCGCGGCCGTCGCCGACGTGATTCTGTTCCAGCTCGGCAACGGCGCCCGCAATGTCATCGGGCAGGATTGGGTGGTCGATAGCGGATACACGATTCGATAATAATTCATTAAATATCAATAATTAAAAACACATTCCTGATGCTTGTTCGAGTTATCTGGCGACTGTTCGCCTGACATAGGCACTTTCAACGTGAACCGCGCGCTGATCTCCTTGCGACCCAAGGGCGGTCAGCGTCATCGCTCATCGCGAGCAGGCTCTCTCCCACAGATGTTTCAGAAACACCTTACATCTATAAAGTGCAGCCTGATTTAGCGTCCGCATCGCTATCAGAAAATGAAACAAGGACGCTCATGGCCCGCAGAACCGACATACCTCGGGTTAAAAACCCACCCTCAGGCGACGGACACCACGTCTCCAGCCGCTTCATGACCACCACCGAACTGGCGGAGCGGGACGCCAGGCAAAAGCATATGACGATATGCTGGCGCGACAACAGGCATATGAAGACCGCCTCATCAGGCAACCTCATCAACAGGAACAACCAAGCCCAATGGGTTGTGTGTTCGCCAAAAGCTGCAAACTCCCCAACGGCGTAATCAATCATGACAACCGCGCCGGGTTTGTTCCGGTTGAGGAACTGGCCGACTACGGAAAGTTATTCCTGTTAGGTGGCCGTGAAAGGGATTCAGCGGGAAATATTCCACTCAAAAAAATCGGTGGCAGCCAGTTACCTGCCGCATTGGGAACGCTTCTGTTAGGCCAGGCTGGTGTCACTGGCACCAGTGCAGCCGGTACCGCAGGCGTAGTGACGGGTGGTGTTGTCACTGGGGCATTGTTGGGAATGGTCGCCCTATTGTGGCCATCGAGTTTGGGGGACAGCTCCCTCTATACGGAGGAACAGCTCAAGTCGCTTAAGAACGGCCGTACACGTGTCCGCCTACGCGTAGAACAGCAAGCCGATGGCAGCATTAAGGGATACGGATACAACACCCAGAATCGCCGCGATTGGGAAATGATTCCCGTGGTGCAGTTCGTGGCTCAAGGCTCCCAGCAAGTGGCTGACTTTGGCCACGGGACAACGTTGATATGGACACCTGCCGTTGACCCTTCCGACGCATCGGGGATTCCGCCACTGGAAAGCGCCCCACAAACCCCGCACATCTGGATTTATCCGCCTACTGAACAGGCAGATAACATCATCGTCGATCCGATCTATCCTCCTGAATACAAGGATTTCATCCTAGTATTTCCAGCTGATTCCGGTATCAAGCCTCTCTACATTGTTTTGAATCTGGTGTTCGATGCGGCCAGTTACCATGGGAAGACGGATACACCAGTCAAAAGTAAAGGTCCCGCCAATGGACAGGTAGCGCTGGAGAACTCAATACAGGTGAAACCGACATCAGCACGCAGGATTGGCGTCGACCCAGACACAAACGAGTTTGTTGTCTTTGACCAAACGGGAGGAGATATCTACCACGGCCATGTCAGACCATGGGACAAACTCCACCAAGATATGAAAAACGCGCTGCTTAAAGCTAAGAAAGTAAACAACAAAGGCAATATCCTGGGAGCAAAGAAGTGAGCCTTCTCTATCAAGATCCATCAATGAGCCATGATGAAGCGACGCTGCTTCTTGCCAGCGGCGTGGATACAAAAGTTAGTGCGGGGCTGATTTCTATCGGTCTGAATGAAGGTGACAGAACCTGGGCTGAGAGCACTTGCCTTAAGTACCTCACAAGTGGAACTGAATCGGTTGCAGCATCCGCCGTCACCGCGCTTGGTCATATAGCTCGCAGGCACGGAAAACTGGACAAGGAAGTGGTCCTTCCGGCACTCGAAACCGTAAAGCAAAAATATCCTTCGCTGGAAGGAATCATCGCGGATACGCTCGATGATATTGACGTATTTACCTGACCCGGCGAGCGTTCAAATACAGGACACTGTGGTGGGGCTTACCGTCCACCACAACAGCTCAGCTATCCCCCTCAATCATCCCGCGTCAGCACTTCCAACAACTCAATCTCAAAAACCAGATTCGAATTCGGCGTGATCTTGCCCATCGTACGCTCGCCGTAGGCCAGATGCGCCGGCACCAGCAACTTGCGCTTGCCACCGACCTGCATGCCCATCAGGCCTTGATCCCAACCTTTAATCACCCGACCGGTGCCAATCACACACTGGAAAGGTTTGCCCCGGCCGTAGGAAGAATCGAATTCAGTGCCGTCTTCCAGCCAGCCACGGTATTGGGTGGTGATCAATGCGCCTTTGACGGCGGCTTTACCGTCACCCACCTGTAGATCGATTACCTGAAGCTCGTCATTCATTAATTTCACTCGTATGCTCGTTCGCCCAAGGGCCGATGGGCGCCGTTTTCCCAGATTTGCTGTCGATTGGCAACCTTTGCCCTCGCTTGACCACCGTTTGCGGCTGTTTGCCGAAGTTACCCTGAACTAAGCTAACCATCACCAACACCTGGGGTTTATGACGCCATGATGGCCATCCCTGAATGACCCTGCTCTGGACCAGCGCCGCCATCGGCTCGGTAATGCTTGTTCTGATCGTCATGCTGATCTGCCGCGAGCGCAAGTTGCGCAGGCAATTGGCCGAGTACCGCGACATCATCAACAGCCTCGCCGAAGGCCAGAACATTCGTCAGGACGGCGACGTCGAGCGCTTCAAACGCAGCCAATACTTCGCCCGCATCGGCACTTGGGACTGGGATGTCGACACCGACAAACTCTACTGGTCCGAGGCGATCTACGGCATGTTCGGTTTCAAGATCGGCGAAGTGACGCCCTCCTACGCACTGTTCTGTTCCTGCGTGCACCCGGACGATCGGGCCAGGGTTCGTGACATCAAGCGATCAAATGCACTTACGGACGCATTAATTGTGTGAGCATCCTCCCCTATCGGAACCAGAGCAGCGTTGTAAAACTAGTCAACGTTCTCCATTTGGATAGCAACTACTTCGCTGGCGACGCGGTACTCCTCTGCAAACTGAATTTGCACCAAATCTTCCACCTCCTTTAGTGCATCATCGATAGACCCATCATCAATACTCAAGCTTTTAAGCGCCAAACGCGTATTCGCTCCTATAGCGCCATCAATATTGCCAATGATGTGTCCGCATCGGATCAGCGCAGCTTGAAGCTGAGCCTCTTTCTGATTTTTTCCAAACAGTTGAACATATCCTCCCCAGGCAAGTATTGCTGAGGCGGCGCCAGCCGTATAAGCCTTCTCAAAATTATTGCCATGCCCAGCCTTGTAGTACTCAATGACTTTCTGGTGACTTCCCCTGCACTCAAAGTGCCAAGCTTCACTTGTTTTTGAATTTGGCTTATCAATAATCGGAACCAAACCATGAGCCATGCCCACCTCCCAGAACGTTGCCAAAGGCACTTTGATATCAGACAAGGAAATATCCATGGCCCGGCCTGCCTCATGAAAGCTACCGCCCGGTGCGGCAACAAATGCTTTCTTGTTCCCTTTCAAATGTTCTAGATGGGCCTGTGACTGCATATCAAAACTACGAAACAGGTCCGACAAGACCAGCCTTCCTTGATGCTCTTTTAACTCCTTACTCACACGCGCGATCGCCAATGCCATATCGGGCGTTGCCGAAGCAAGTCGCTTGGGTAACGAAACAGCAACTCCGCTTTTATTTTTATAAATTGAAGGTACATCAATTAGTATCAATGGCGTTTTCATAATGCGCTCCGGATTTTTTTGTACCTTTACAAGCTCAAAAAAGCTTAGGCAAAAAATGTATATCCTCTTTAGAATCAATCGAAATCAACCCTCTAGCCAATCGCAACATTCACCAGCCTTAACCGAGCACGTGTTAACTTCTCTTTACGTCATCCAACACCGATTAAAAGACCAGGCCTTCCTTACGTGTTTCTTTTTAGTTACACGAAAACAGCTCCAACCTCCTGAAAAATATTCCTGTAGATGAGCCTGACTTCTCAACACCGCGGTTCGCTCTCCGACTCAATTGATCCGCCTCACGCATCAATACATGCCAACTATGCAATTAACATATCGATCCCCCTGCTCCACTATCCGCCCCAATAAGAACCGTGCGCCGCGTCCAGGTAGCACACGTCATAAAGCGGTGGAGTATTTATCGATGACAGCCTCAATTCCGCGCGGACGCTCTCGCGCCAGCGCCATTTTCCGGGTCACCTCGGGCAACTTCCTCGAACAGTTCGACTTCTTCCTTTTCGGCTTCTACGCCACGCAGATCGCTGCAGTGTTCTTCCCCGCCAGCAGCGAATTCGCCTCGCTGATGATGACCTTTGCCGTGTTCGGCGCAGGATTCTTGATGCGCCCGCTCGGCGCCGTGGTGTTGGGTGCCTACATCGATGATGTCGGGCGGCGCAAAGGGTTGATCGTTACGCTATCGATCATGGCCAGCGGCACGATTCTGATTGTGCTGGTCCCCGGTTACGAAACCATCGGCCTGTTCGCCCCGGCCCTCGTGTTGATCGGCCGATTGCTGCAAGGCTTCTCGGCAGGCGCGGAATTGGGTGGTGTCTCGGTGTATCTCTCGGAGATCGCCACGCCGGGCAATAAAGGCTTTTTCACCAGTTGGCAGTCGGGCAGCCAGCAAGTGGCGATCATCGTCGCTGCGGCGTTGGGCTATGGCCTGAACCAATGGATGGCGCCGGCGATGATTGCCGACTGGGGTTGGCGGATTCCGTTCTTCATTGGTTGCATGATCGTGCCGTTCATTTTCTTCCTGCGCCGCAACCTGGAAGAATCCGAAGAGTTCGCCGCCCGCAAGCATCGCCCGAGCATGGGCGAGGTGTTCCGCACGCTGGCGCAGAACTGGGTGATCGTGTTCGCCGGGATGATGATGGTCGCCCTGACCACCACCGCGTTTTACCTGATCACCGTGTACGCGCCGACTTTCGGCAAGACCGTGCTGCACCTGAGCACCTCCGATGCGCTACTGGTGACCTTGCTGGTGGGTGTGTCGAATTTCTTCTGGCTGCCGATTGGTGGTGCACTCTCCGACCGCATCGGCCGTCGTCCGGTGTTGATCGCCATGGCTCTGCTGGCGCTGGCCTCGACCTATCCGGCGCTGTCGTACCTGGTGCAGGCACCGAGCTTCATCAACATGCTGTTGGTGCTGCTGTGGCTGTCGTTCATTTATGGCTTGTACAACGGCGCGATGATTCCGGCGCTGACGGAAATCATGCCGGTGCAAGTCCGAGTGGCCGGTTTCTCTCTGGCTTACAGCCTGGCCACCGCAGTGTTTGGCGGGTTCACCCCGGCGATGTCGACCTTCCTGATCCAGTACACCGGCGACAAGGCGGCACCCGGTTACTGGATGAGTATCGCTGCGCTCTGTGCGTTGTGCGCAACGCTGTACCTCTATCGCCGCTCCAGCGGGCGCCTGCAACCCGCCCTTTCGTGAATCAGCCCTCAGAGAAATCGCCAATGAAAAAGCTATTCAATGTTGCGGCCCTTGGCCTGCTCGTCAGCCTGGCCTTCAGTGCTGCGGCGCAGGCCGAAGAAATCCGTGTGATGACCTCCGGCGGCTTCACCGCGGCCTACAAGATCCTCGGCCCGAAATTCGCGGCGTCCACCGGCAACACCCTCGACACCGCACTCGGTCCATCGATGGGCAAGGCACCGGAAGCGATCCCCAATCGCCTGGCGCGCGGAGAGAAAGCCGACGTGGTGATCATGGTCGGCTACGCGCTGGACGATCTGATCAAGCAGGGCAAAGTCGACCCGGCCTCTCGGGTAGAACTGGCCGATTCGCGGATTGGTCTGGTGGTACGCGAAGGTACGCCGAAGCCGGACATCAGCTCGGTCGACAGCCTGAAAAAGACGCTGCTGGACGCCAAATCCGTGGCCTATTCCGACAGCGCCAGTGGCGTGTACATCGAGCAGCAGTTGTTCAAGCGCCTGGGTATCGAGGATCAGCTCAAAGCCAAGTCGACCATGGTGCCGAAAATCCCCGTGGGCTCAGTGGTTGCCACGGGCGACTATCAATTGGGCTTCCAGCAGGTCAGCGAATTGCTGCCGGTGCCGGGCGTGAGTTTTGTGGCGAAGATTCCGGAGTCGGTGCAGTCGGTCACCCGATTTGCCGCCGGTATTCCGGTGGGCGCACAACACCCCGCCGAGGCCAAGGCATTGCTTGAGTACATGGCATCGGCCCAGGCGCAACCGGACGTAAAAGCTACCGGTCTGGATTCAGTCAACCGCTGACCGCAGGCTCCCGGACTTTCATTTCCACCACCAACCGTTCCAGTTCAAGGGCTGCCGGGGTCAGGGTTCGACCCCGGCGCTTGATCAGTCCGACGCTGCGCATCACTTGCGGATCGGTCAGTGGCACCCGCGTCAGAATCGGGTGATCCGCTGCCGGCATCGCCATCAACGGCACCGCCGCGACGCCCAACCCCGCCTCCACCAGCCCGATCATCGTCGTCACATGCCGGGTTTCGCAGATGCTCGGCCGCTGCGGCACCACGCCGGTCAATGCCTGATCGAGCAAAAACCGGTTGCCCGAGGTCTTGTCCAGCGAGATGTAATCCTGCTGATAAAACTCGTCCCAGGTCACGCTACTGCGCCCGGCCAATGGGTGATCGCGCCGACAGGCGACCACGTAGCTTTCCTGCACCAGCGGCTCGAAATCGACTTCGGCCTCCAGCGTGCCCATGAAGCTCAGGCCGAAATCGGCTTCGCCATTGACCACCGCGCTCAACACTTCATGGGCGCTGGAATCCAGCACCTTGACCTTGATCCGCGGAAATTGCCGGTGATAGTGCGCGACGACTCGCGGCATGAAGTAGTACGCCGCCGACGGCACGCAGGCGACAGTGACGTGGCCAAGTCGGGTCGAAGCGACTTCGCTGATGCCCAGCAGCGCCACATCCAGATCGTCGAGCAAGCGTTCAACGCTGGGCATGAAACCGCGCCCGGCCTGGGTCAGGCTGACCTTGCGGGTGGTGCGTTCGAACAACCTGACACCGAGCGCGTCTTCGAGTTTTTCGATGCGCCGGCTCAGGGCTGGCTGGGAGATGCGTACCGTGTCGGCAGCCTTGCGAAAGCTGCCCTGCTCCACCACGGCGCGAAAAGCTTGCAGATCGTTGAGGTCGAAATTGATGGCCATGGAGTGAACTCAGCGCTCGGATCAGATTGATCCGTTTATTCTATGAATGTAACCAATTAATGCAAAATGTAACAACTAAGTTCCAGCGCTATGCTGACGCCACCGGGTCGAGCCTTTATCCTTGTCGCCCCCGCCGTACCGAGTTGATGGAGTTTTCGCCATGCCCCATGAAGGCAGTCTGTTGCAAGCCGCAGTCGTTTTTCTGCTCGCGGCCGTGCTCACCGTTCCCCTGGCCAAGCGTCTGCAACTGGGGGCGGTGCTCGGTTATCTGTTTGCCGGGGTGATCATTGGCCCGTCGGTACTCGGCCTGATCGGCAACCCGGAAAGCGTCGCGCACATCTCGGAACTTGGCGTGGTGTTGCTGCTGTTCATCATTGGTCTTGAGTTGTCGCCACGACGGTTGTGGGTGATGCGCAAGTCGGTGTTCGGCGTCGGCCTGGCGCAGGTGCTGCTGACGGGAACAGTGCTCGGCGTGCTGGCGTTGTTTGTATTCGGACAACCGTTGAACAGTGCGATCGTGCTGGGTCTCGGTCTGGCCCTGTCGTCCACCGCGTTTGGCCTGCAAAGCCTGGCTGAACGCAAGGAACTGACCAGCCCCCACGGGCGTCTGGCGTTCGCGATCCTGTTGTTCCAGGACATCGCCGCGATCCCGTTGATCGCCATGGTGCCGCTGCTGGCGGGCAGCGATCAAAACCTCAGTGCGGCCGACGATGTGAACCAGGGTCTGCGCGTGCTGGTCAGCATTGCGATTGTGGTGGTCGGCGGACGCTATCTGCTGCGCCCGGTGTTCCGCATCGTCACCAAAAGCGGTTTGCCGGAAGTGTCCACCGCGACCGCGTTGCTGGTGGTCATGGGCACCGCATGGCTGATGGATCTGGCCGGCATTTCCATGGCCCTCGGCGCATTCCTTGCCGGTCTGCTGCTGGCGGACTCCGAATACCGCCACGAACTGGAAGCGCAGATCGAACCGTTCAAGGGTCTGCTGCTGGGACTGTTTTTCATGAGCGTCGGCATGGGCGCGAACCTCAGTCTGCTGCTGCGCGAGCCCATCGTGGTGCTGGGGCTGACCGTGCTGCTGATCGCCGTCAAGTTGCCGCTGCTGTTTATCGTGGGGCGATTGGCGGGCGGCTTGAGCAAGGTCAGCGCGATTCGCCTCGGCATCGTGCTGGCGGCCGGCGGTGAATTTGCCTTTGTGGTGTTCAAGATCGGCCGTGATCACAGCCTGTTCGAGCCGCGCCTCTATGACTTGCTGGTCCTGGCAATCACCTTGTCCATGGCCCTCACACCCTTGTTGCTGCTGGTCTGCGCGCGCCTGGTCAGCCCCAAGGTGCAACCAGTGGTCGTTCCCGAGAAATTCCGTGAAATCGACACCGATGAGCCTCGCGTGGTGATCGCCGGCATGGGTCGCATGGGCCAGATCGTCGCCCGTATCCTGCGGGCGCAGAACATCAAATTCGTCGCCCTCGACACCTCGGTGGAAACCATCGAACTGTCCCGCAGCTTCGGCGGCGTGCCGGTGTTCTACGGCGACCCGATGCGCCCGGAAATCCTTAGCGCGGCCAAGGTTGGCGAAGCCGAATTCTTCGTCATCGCCACCGACGATCCGGACACCAACATCAAGACCGCCGAACTGGTGCACAAGCTCTATCCGCACATCAAGATCATCGCCCGTGCGCGTAACCGCCAGCATGTGCATCGCCTGATGGACGTAGGCGCCCACGCCGTGCGCGAAACCTTTTATTCCAGCCTGGAAATGAGCCGGCAGACGCTGATCGGGCTGGGATTGACCCAGGCCCAGGCCGATGCGCGGATCAAGCGCTTCAAGCATCACGACGAACAGGTGCTCGAAGCCCAGCATGCGATTTATGACGACGCGGTGAAGGTCAAGCAGACGGCGCAGGAAGCGCGGGCGGAATTGGCGAGGTTGTTTGAATCGGATCAGTTGGAAGAACAAACCGCCAATAAATGAGGCGGCCATGCGGGCCCCATCGCGGGCAAGCCTTGCTCCTACAGATTGATGTGTTTTCAGTAATGGACACATAACCTGTAGGAGCAAGGCTTGCCCGCGATGAACGATAACGCGGTGTACCGGATCAATAACAAATCTCAAGGAACCCACAATGTCCGACGACCAATCCGCCCCCGCCCTCAAGGAAATCTTCAACGCCGAACGCCTCCAGCACATTGCGACCGAGATGACGGCGGTCTATCCGGAATTCGACGCCAAGGCCTTCCTGAAACTGGCCAAGACCGGCCTGGCGGATCTCTCGGTGATGCAGCGCATGGCCCGCGTCAGCGAATGCCTGCACGCGGTGCTGCCGCTGGGTTATGAAGCATCGCTTGAGGTACTGCGCGCCCTCGCCCCACGTCTCAATAGCGGTTTTGTCAGCATGTGCCTGCCGCATTATGTGGCGACTTACGGCGCTGATCGCTTCGACGTGTCCATGGACGCGCTCAAATACTTCACCGCGTTCGGCTCTTCGGAATTCGCCATTCGCCATTTCCTGCGCAGCGACATCGAGCGCTCACTGAAGCTGATGCGCGACTGGTCGCTGGACGACAACGAGCATGTCCGGCGTCTCGCCAGCGAAGGTTGCCGTCCGCGCCTGCCGTGGTCGTTTCGCCTGGAACAGGTTCAGGCCGACCCGAATCTGGCGGCGAGCATCCTCGACAACCTCAAGGCCGACCCCAGCCTTTATGTGCGCAAGTCCGTAGCCAACCACCTCAATGACATCACCAAGGATCATCCCGAGTGGGTGCTGGACCTGATCGAGGGCTGGTCGCTGGATAACAAACACACCGCGTGGATCGCCAAACATGCACTGCGCAGCCTGATCAAACAGGGCAACCAGCGGGCGTTGGCGATCATTGGTGCGGGGGGCAAGCCTGAAGTCGAGATCATCGATGTGCGGGTCCACCCGCCGGTGATTGGCCTCGGAGAGAAAATCACCCTGTCCTTTGCCGTCAAATCCACGGTCGCGGACAGTCAGCGACTGGTGATCGACTACGCCATCGATTACGTGAAAGCCAACGGCAGCACTTCGGCGAAGGTGTTCAAGCTCAAGGGCCTGACGCTGCCGGGCAATGGCACTGAACATTTGAGTCGTGGGCAGCACATCAAGGAGCTGACCACTCGCAAGCACTATGCGGGAAAGCATGCGGTGCATGTGATGGTCAATGGCGAGCGGCTGGCCAGTACGGCCTTCGAAATCCTCCCGTGAAACACGGTTTCAATGTAGGAGCTGCCGAAGGCTGCGATCTTTTGATCTTGAAAAACAAAAT
>NZ_JBSVXD010000179.1:0-11823 GCF_054070755.1 Pseudomonas sp. SDO5591_S426
TACAGATGATCGGCGTAGGAGCTGCCGCAGGCTGCGATCTTTTGATCTCACGCTCTTTTTGTACGTGGCAGAAAAATCGCCAGCACACCCAGCAACGGCAAAAACGAACACAGGAAATACACGTACTCAATCCCGTGAATATCCGCCAGATGCCCCAGCAACGCTGCCCCAATCCCGCCGAAGCCGAACATCAAACCGAAGAACACCCCGGCGATCATCCCGACATTGCCCGGCACCAGTTCCTGCGCATAAACCACGATCGCCGAAAAAGCTGAAGCGAGGATAAAGCCGATGACCACGCTGAGAATGCTGGTCCAGAACAGGTCGACATGCGGCAGCAACAGCGTGAACGGCGCCACGCCGAGGATCGAGAACCAGATCACCGCCTTACGCCCGATTTTATCGCCGATCGGCCCACCGAAGAACGTCCCCGCCGCCACCGCGCCGAGAAACAGGAACAGATGCAACTGCGAACTGGCCACCGACAGGTCGAACTTCTCGATCAGGTAGAAGGTGAAGTAACTGGTGAGGCTGGACATGTAAAAGTACTTGGAAAACACCAGCAACCCGAGCACCACCAACGCACTAATCACTCGCCCCTTGGATAATCCGTGAGTCGCAGCCTGGCCTTGCTTGAGCTTGAACAGGTTCAGGTGATTGGCGTACCAGCGGCTGATCCGGTACAGCACGAACAACGCAAACACCGCGAACAAACCGAACCACGCCACATTGCCTTGGCCGTAGGGAATGATGATCGCCGCCGCCAACAACGGGCCGAATGCCGAGCCTGCGTTGCCGCCGACCTGGAAGGTCGATTGCGCCAGCCCGAAGCGACCGCCCGAGGCCAGTCGCGCCACGCGCGAAGCTTCCGGGTGGAACGTCGAAGAACCGATGCCGATCAGCCCCGCCGCCAGCAGGATCATCGGGAAGCTGCCGACCACCGACATCATCACAATCCCGACCAACGTGCAGACAGTGCCCGCCGGCAATAACCACGGCTTGGGATGACGGTCGGTGTGATAACCGACCCACGGCTGCAACAGCGAAGCCGTCAGTTGAAACGTCAGGGTGATCAACCCGACCTGCGTAAACGTCAGGCCATAATTGGCCTTGAGCATCGGGTAGATCGACGGCAGCACCGATTGAATCAGGTCGTTGATCAAATGCGCCAGCGCCACCGCGCCGATGATGCGCATGACCAATGGGCTGCTTTGAGGCGAAGCGGACGCCGGCACGGAGCCGGTCTGGGTATTGCTGATAGCCATGGGGTTTTCCATACAACAGATGGGTGCAAGCGGCAGGTGCGCCAATGTGCCATTTTTAAGTGCGCGAGCGCCATCCCCTTAGCCTGCTAACGACCTCGATTTTCATCGTCAAAACCGTGATAGCGCAAAGCCATGGTCTGAATCTTGCCTTGCTTATCCGCTTCAACGCGGCCCCCTTACAAAGGGGACCGAGAATGGGAAGTTTCGCTACAGAGTCGGCCTACAGAGCTGACGAGGGTGAACTTTCGAGGCCTTTTAAGGGGCACGAATCGGGCTCGCGAGAATCTCGATGCACGCCATTGGTGCGTGGTGTCTATAGGAGTCATGGGGCATGCAGGCTTTTTTATCACCGGGGATCGGACTGCTGGGGCGTTTTGGCTTTGCCCGCAAATTCCAGTTGTTGTTTCTGCTGTTCATCCTGCCACTGGCCGGCAGTTTGTGGATGATCGGCCAGGACTATCGCGATAAGTTGAACCTGATCTCCGGCGAGCGAGCCGGGGTTCGTCAATTGCTAGCCCTCGATGCGCTGGATAACCTGCTGTCGGCCCAACGCGACCGCGCAGCACGCTGGCGTGCAACCGAAACCAATCGCCAACCGACACCCGCCACCCTCGCCGCCATGGCTGCCTTCGATGCCGTCCAGCCCGCCGTTGCCCAAGCGGCTTCAGACCTCGGCACAGCGCTGCAAAAAGACGAAGCCAAGGATGAAACCCTGGCCCGCTATCAAGCCCTGCAAACCGCCCTCAACGGCCTCGATTCGAAAAGCCTGAGCAGCGTCGGTTGGTGGCCGGATGGCTACGACCGTTTCACCAACGCCCTGACTGCCCTGCAAGCGTTGCGCGAACAGATCGCCATGGACAATCGCCTGACACTGGCGCCGTGGCTGGAAACGTACTTGCTGACCCAGATCTCCACCCAGCACGCTCCGGACCTGATCGAGCGCGTCGGTCGCCTCGCAGCGGTCGGGCAGGCCTCGGTCGTGTCCGGGCAGTTCACCTTGCAAAGTCGTCTGCAATTGCGCGATCTGCGCAGCCGCATTGGCGACGCCAGGGAGCAGTTGGTGAAAACCGCAGGATTGCTCGAAGCGCGATTGCCTAGCGCCCTGCAAACCTGGGCCGGCCAATACCATGACAGCCTCAAGCAGCTCGACTCAGGCCTGAAGGTCCTGGATGACGGCGTGTTCGGCGGCAGCATCAACCTGAAGCCGGAAGACTTCGAGCGCAGCCTGGATGGCCTGCTCGCCAACCTCGCCGCGCTGCGCCAGCAATCGCTGGAGTCGCTGGATCAGCGTCTGGATTACTACCATGACTCAGCGATCCGGCAGTTCATTGTGGTGGCGACTGTGTTCGGTTGCCTGCTGCTGGCCGCGCTGTACCTGTTCATCTGTTTGCAGGCGTCGATCCGCCGCAGCGCCAGCGGTATCACCTTGCTGGCTGAAGCCCTGCGCGATGGCAACCTGAGCCTGCAAGCGCCGGTTCAAGGCCGGGATGAGCTGGCAGCCATCAGCACAGCCCTGAATGTGGCCGTGGTGCAGCTACGCACCAGTTTGCTCGGCGTGGATCACGAGACCCTGCAACTGAGCAATGCGGTGCAAACCCTCAATCATCACTCCAGCGACGCCCTCGGCGAAGTCGAAGCCCAGCAGTTGCAGATCAGCCAGATCGCCGCAGCAGCGACGCAATTGGCGGCCACCTCCCAGGGCGTGGCCCAGAGCTGCGAACGGGCCTCTGGCAGCGCTCAGCACACACAGCGCATTGCCGCCGACAGCAGCCGTGACAGCCAACGCACGACAGCCAGCATCCAGCAGCTCAACCAGCGCTTGAACGACACCGCCGCAGCCCTCGGTCGCGTCAGCGAACAAGGACAGCAGATCCAACTGGTGGTCGACACCATTCGCGGCGTCGCCGAGCAGACCAACCTGTTGGCGCTCAACGCCGCCATCGAGGCGGCCCGTGCCGGTGAACAAGGACGCGGTTTTGCAGTGGTGGCCGACGAAGTGCGCAGCCTGTCGCAACGTACTCAGTCCTCGACCGCCCAGATCGCTGGCACGGTCGACAGCCTGCGCAGTACGGTGAACGAAGCGGTCAGCCTGATGGAGGCGGCGTGCGGCCAGGCACAATCCGACGCGCAAGCCGTCACCGGTCTCGGTGAACGCTTGGGAGAAATTGCCAGCGCCGTGCAGGGCGTCACCGACACCCTGGCGCAGATCGCCACGGCCGTCGACGAACAGGCGAGCACCGCCGACGAAGTCAGCGGCAACATCCAGCAAGTCGATCAGGCGGCGGTTCGCTTGCTCGAAGGCGCACGGGCCGTGAACCTCGCGGCAGACACCTTGAGCCAGGGCAGCAAGGCCTTGAGTGCCAATACCGGCAGATTTCAGCTCAATTGACGCCCTCCTCCGGGCCGGTTTTTCGGCTCAGGAGGATAAGCGGTTGAAAGTGTAGAGAAATATTTTAGATTTACGCTTGACGCATCTGCATTACCGGTGAATAATGCGCGCCACTTGGCTACATAGCTCAGTTGGTTAGAGCATAGCATTCATAATGCTGGGGTCCGGGGTTCAAGTCCCTGTGTAGCCACCAAGTACTAAAAACGGCTTACCGAAAGGTAGGCCGTTTTTTTATGCCTCGAGAAAAGTGCGCTGCGGTTACAGGAATCCCTGAACCGCAGACGCTCGTCGATCAGACCCGAACTGTCGGTAATGCCGACAACGCCCTCTCCCAAATCTGCCAGGTCCGCAGCCAGACCATCGCCTGCCAATCGCTATCAGCCGGATAGAACTGCTCCAGCAGATTCAGCTTGATCTCGCGCCCTGTCGCATCACTTGGATTGCCATGCAGATGCAGCCAGTGATCATCGCGCAGATGACGATGCACGTTCGGCCCCGGATATGTTCCGCACTCAATGACAAACGGCATCAACCGCACTTGCGGCAAGGCATCGAGCAACGCCTGCGAGGTGTAGCCGGTGGCCGTCGCCGCCACGCCGGTTTCGCTCACGGTGTCGGCACCTGTTTGCAAGCTGTACAGCCACGGCCCGTAAATCGCCTGCGCATCCGGCAACGCCGGATAGGCAGACTCGGTGATGGTCAGCAACATCGGATGTCCATACTCGCCGGCACCGGTGTGCAAGTCGAAGCACATGGCGGCGTCGGCATGCGCCACGTGCTTTTGCATGATCTGGTGCAGCGTGCGGTTCGACCAGCTCGGCGCCAGCCCGCCGTAAAACAGTCCATCGGCGTGAGCATGTTGCCCGCCTTCGACAATCGACATGACCGCCGGCCAGCCGTGCTGTTGAATCTGCTCATCGAGCAAGGCATCGGCGCGATCACGCTCGGGACCTCGCAACTGCGTGCAGGCATAGATTGCATGCAGCGCGTTGTAAGCCTGGTTATCCGGCAACGAACGCTGGAAGTTCAGATGATTGCGGTTCAGGTCAATGTTGTCTTCGTTGACCCGCCGCAACCACGCCATGCCCCAAGGGTTGATGGCATGGATCATCACTACGGCGACATCGGCCGGCAGCGTGCGCTTGCCCAACTCCTGCAACCACTTGATCTGACAACCCGAACCATAGAAGCCCTCGACGCCATGGGTGCCGCTCAGCGCGATCAGCAGGCGTTTGGCGCCAGGATCGCCAAGCACCGCGACATCGGTGCTCAAGGACTCGCCGAACGGCCCTTTGAGCGGGTGCGGATACTCAGTCAGTGTCGCCCCGGCCGCAGTCGCCGCCGCAAGGAATTGTTCACGCTGGGAGCGGTAGCTAGGCTGGGTCGGGAACTCGGTCTGCATATCTGCCTCTTGTTGATCTTTTAGCTTGCCTGTTGGCAACGACCCTACAGAAATTGCGCCGGTTGATGAAGGACCAAAACGTCTTTGTCGTGGGACCCGGTTTGCGTCACTCGGTGGTGGCCGATAAAGTCCCCGGTACATTTACCATCACGGATGGAGTGCCCCACGTGTTCTCAGCCTTCCACTTGAGCCGCCATCGTGCGTCAGCCATCGCGCTGATCGTTGCTGCATTAAGCCTCGGCGCCTGCCACAACGCTTCGGCCCCGACATTGCCACTCGCGCCGGAAAGCGCATCCGGTTATCGCACCGACCTGCAGACCCGACATGCCACAAAACACATGGCCGCAGCCGCCAACCCGCTGGCAGCCGAAGCCGGGCGCGAGATGCTGCGTCGCGGCGGCTCGGCCATCGATGCGGCGATTGCGATGCAAGCCGTGTTGACGCTGGTCGAACCGCAATCGTCGGGCATCGGCGGTGGCGCGTTGATTGTGCTGTGGGACGGTAAAAAAGTGCGTACCTACGACGGTCGTGAAACAGCACCGGCCGGCGCCACCGAGAAGCTTTTCCTGCAAGCCGACGGACAACCGATGGCGTTCACTCAGGCACAGATCGGTGGTCGTTCGGTGGGCACACCGGGCGTGTTGCGCGCCCTTGAGCTTGCCCATCAACAACACGGGCGCCTGCCATGGGCGCAGCTGTTCGAACCGGCGATCAAACTCGCCGAGCAAGGTTTCACCATCTCGCCACGCCTGCACGGATTGATCGCCTCGGACAGGTCCATGGCTCGTTCGCCGGAGATGATGGCTTACTTCCTGAATGCCGACGGCAGCCCGAAAGCCAGCGGCACCCTGCTGAAGAATCCGGCGCTGGCCGCGTTGTTCCAACGCATTGCCAAGGAAGGGCCGGACGCGTTGTACAAAGGCCCTGTCGCACAGGAAATCGTGGCCAAGGTCCAAGGCCACGCCAACCCCGGTAGCCTGTCGCTGAAC
Source organism: Pseudomonas sp. SDO5591_S426 (assembly GCF_054070755.1). Classification (NCBI taxonomy): domain Bacteria; kingdom Pseudomonadati; phylum Pseudomonadota; class Gammaproteobacteria; order Pseudomonadales; family Pseudomonadaceae; genus Pseudomonas; species Pseudomonas sp. SDO5591_S426. The sequence continues at coordinate 6,046 of NZ_JBSVXD010000179.1, forward strand.
GACCTCGCCAACTACCGCGCCAAGGAACGCGCGCCCCTGTGTACCGATTACAAACGCTGGCAGGTGTGCGGCATGCCGCCGCCGTCATCGGGCGGAATTGCCGTGGCGCAAATCCTCGGCACGCTGCAAGCCTTGGAGACGCGCGATAAGCGCTTGGCCCTGGCACCGATGAAACCGGTCAAATCCGAGTCCCCCGCCGGCATCGAACCCACTCCCGACGCTGTGCACCTGATATCGGAAGCCGAGCGCCTGGCCTATGCCGACCGCGCGCAATACGTGGCCGACACCGACTTTGTGCCGGTGCCGGTCAAAGGCCTGGTAGACCCGACTTACCTGGCCAGTCGCGCCGCCCTGATCGGTGAGCGCAGCATGGGCACGGCCCAACCGGGCACGCCTCCGGGCATTCAAGTGGCTTACGCACCAGACCGCTCGCCGCTGCGTATATCAACCTCGCAAGTAGTGGCCGTCGATGACCAGGGCGGCGCAGTGTCCATGACCACCACCATCGAATCTGCCTTCGGCTCGCACGTGATGGTGCAGGGCTTTCTGCTCAACAACGAGATGACCGACTTCTCGTTCATCCCCGAAGAGAACGGCCAGAAAGTCGCCAACCGCGTCGAGCCGGGCAAACGCCCACGATCGTCCATGGCCCCAACGCTGATCTTCGACCGCCAAAGCGGCGAATTCGTCGCCAGCGTCGGCTCACCCGGCGGCTCGCAAATCATCGAATACGTCGCCAAATCCACCGTCGGCCTGCTCGACTGGAACCTCGATGCGCAAACGGCGATCAACCTGCCCAACTTCGGCAGCCGCAACGGCCCGACCGAACTGGAACGCGGACAGTTCAGCCCGGCACTGATCCAGGCTCTGAAGAAAAAAGGCCACCGCGTGAGCGAGATAGACATGACCAGCGGCACCCAGGCGATTGTTCGGGTCAAGGATGCGCAAGGGAATGTGTCGTTGGCGGGTGGGGCCGACCCTCGGCGTGAAGGGGAAGCGTTGGGGGATTGAAAGACATTCAGCAAGCATGAAGAAGGTCTTACCGATTGGTAGGCCCTTTTTTATGAGAAATAAAGCCTGATCGCCTAACGCGCGTTGCCTTTTCCTACCCACAAAAAATGTTGCCTTGATTAAAGTCTCAGGGACTCCACAGACTTGCATCAGTCCCACGACGGGACTAGGATCGTGCCATGAGAATCATCGCCATTAACCAGCTAAAAAGCTTTTGGGAAAAGTACCCGAACTCTGAGCAACCCTTGCTGGCCTGGATTGACGAAGCAAGAAATGCAGTCTGGAAAAACCCCGCTGACATAAAGCTGCACTTTGCTACTGCCAGCATTCTCAAGAGCCGAAGAGTTGTATTCAACATAAAGGGTAATGACTTTAGGTTGGTGGTGGCTGTGGCCTATCGATTCGGGGCCGTATACATAAAATTTGTCGGTACTCACAAACAGTACGACACGATTGACGCTGATACCGTCGAGATGGAGTACCCCATGAACATTCGTCCGATTCATACCGACGAGGATTATCGCGAAGCGCTCAAAAGCGTGTCAGCACTGTTCGAGAACGAACCAGAACCTGGCACTCCCGAGGGTGATTATTTCGACATCATGATCACACTGATTGAAGCCTATGAAACGAAACAGTTTCCGGTGGATCTGCCCAATCCGATTGATGCAATCAAATTCCGAATGGAGCAGTCAGGGCTATCTGCTGCTGACCTTGCGCCAGCTATTGGCCGGACAAACCGGGTGTATGAAGTACTGAATGGCAAGCGTGCATTGACCCTTCCGATGATATGGAAGCTTCACGATCTATTCGGAATACCGGCACAGAGTCTGATCAAGCCTGTGAAGCAGGCCTGATCAGTACCCACAGCCCCTGAAATCAGGCCGGCACACCCAGAATGATGTGCGACGCCTTGATCACCGCCGTCGCGCTCACGCCCGGTTTCAAGCCCAGCTCAGTCACGGCATCGCGTGTGACGATCGAGTACACCTCGGCGCCACCATCGAGCTGGATAACGACTTCGGCATTCACCGCGCCATCGGTGACGCTGGTAACTTTGCCTTCCAGGCAGTTGCGCGCCGAGAGGCGAATGTCGCTGGAGTCGGTCATCAGCATGACCCACGGTGCCTTCACCAGCGCGACCGCTTCCTTGCCGACCGCCAGGCCCAGGCTCTTCACGCTTTCCATCGTGACCACCGCCACCAACTGATTACCACCGGGCAGTTTTAGGGAAATTTCGGCATTGACGGCACCGGCCTGTACTTGGCTGATGGTGCCCTTGAACACATTACGTGCGCTGACCTTCATGAGTTGTAGCCTATGTTGTTTATTTTTGTATACAACTTACAGCAATATTCTGTCTGAACGGGCATGACGCGATGTCGCACCCCGCTTAACGACTGATTTTCAGCGCCCGCCGAGCCTGATGTTTTTCCACTGCCAGTTCGAGCAGCCGCGTGACCAGTTCACTGTAGGTCATGCCAGCGGCCTGCCACAGTTTCGGGTACATGCTGATGCGGGTGAAACCGGGCAGCGAGTTGATTTCGTTGATCAGCACTTCGCCACTGTCGGTCAGAAACACATCGACCCGCGCCAGCCCGGAACAACCCAGCACATGAAAGGCCTCAACCGCCATGGCACGAATGCGCTCGCTGGCCTCGACGCTGATGTCGGCCGGGACCACCACTTGCGCGGCCGTGTCGTCGATGTACTTGCTGTCGTAGGAATAAAACCCGCTGCGCACTACGATCTCGCCGCAACCGCTGGCGATGGCGTCGTCGTTGCCGAGCACCGCACATTCGATCTCGCGACCGCTGACCGCCGACTCGATCAGCACTTTCTCATCAAAGCCCAAGGCCAGTTCGACCGCCGCCACATACTCGGCTTCATCGGTCACTTTGCTCACGCCCACGGACGAGCCCTGGTTCGCCGGTTTGACGAACAGCGGCAAGCCGAGTTTGCCCACCACGTCGGCGAACCCGGTATGCGCCGCGGTATTGCGCGTCAGCGTCACGAACGGTGTGACCGCCAGCCCGGCATCCCGCAACAGGCGCTTGCTGATGTCCTTGTCCATGCACACCGCCGAACCCAGCACATCGGAGCCGACAAATGGCAGATCAGCCACGCGCAACAAACCTTGCAGGCAACCGTCTTCGCCAAGGGTGCCGTGGACAATCGGGAAGATCACATCGACGTGGCCCAGCAGTTCCTGACTGGAGGTTTCCACCAGTTGCTGGCTGGCCTTGCCCGGCACGACCGCCAATTCGCGGTTGGATTGATTGAGGGCGATCAGCGCCGGATTCTCTTGGTTCAGCAGGAAATTCGAAGGATCGTTGAGGTGCCAATGGCCTTGCTTGTCGATGCCGATCAGCACCGGTTCGAAACGAGAACGGTCCAGTGCATCGACGATGTTTTTCGCCGATTGCAGCGACACTTCATGCTCAGCCGAGCGTCCACCAAAAATAATCCCTACTCGCAGCTTGCTCATTCAAATCACCTCAACGATTGGCCACCAGATGCGCACCGAACAGCAGGTAGCAACTCCCTGCAAAGCGGTCCAGCCATTTGCGCGAGCGGTTATACGCCCCCGTCACCCGGTGGCTCGAAAACAGAAGCGCGACGCTGCAATACCAGCTGAAGGACAGCGTCGCCATGGTCAGCACCGCCAGCGCCAGCGCGTTTGAAGATGGGCAACACATTGCAGCATTTGCCTTAGGTTTTCTACTTGCCCGAACCCGTTCATCAGCGAGAAGACAGTGGATCGGTCACTGGGTTAACGTGATCGGTATCGAGTTCAAGGCAACGATAATCATGGTCAGGCATCCGCCTCACAATGACTGGTTCCACCGCGCACCGGATATGGGTGGCCTGCAGCGTTTCGAAGCGTTTTTTGCGGGCCATGGCTACGACATGCATCGCCACGACACTTACGCCATCGGTCACACGCTGGCAGGCGTGCAGAGTTTTCAGTATCGCGGTGGCTGGCGTCACAGCGTGCCCGGCGGGACGATGGTGCTGCACCCGGACGAAATCCACGACGGCGAGGCTGGCACCGAGGCCGGTTTCAAGTACCGGATGATGTACATCGAACCGGCGTTGATCCAGCAGATGCTTGGCGGCCAGCCTCTTCCATTCATCCAGAACGGGCTATCCAACGACCCTCGCCTGTTTGCCGCCTCGGCCATGCTGCTACGCAGTCTCGATTGTCCCCTTGAACCGCTGGAAGAGCAGGACGCGCTGTTCGATGTGGCGCAGGCCTTGAACAGGGCTGGCGGAATGACAGTCAGGCGCTCCAGCTTCGATTACGTGGCAGCCGAGCGTGCGCGCGAATTCATGCACAACGCACTGGATCGAACCGTGACCCTGGAAGAACTGGAGCAGCACAGCGGACGGGATCGCTGGAGTCTGTCACGGGACTTTCGCCAGCTGTTCGGCACCAGTCCTTACCGTTACCTGACCATGCGCCGTCTGGACCTGGTCCGATCACTGCTCATTCAGGGACAATCACTGGTCAGTGCGGCGCTGATCGCGGGCTTCACCGACCAGAGCCACATGACCCGACAATTCAGCAAGACCTACGGCCTGTCGCCGGCACGGTGGATGAAAATGCAGCGCCGTTGAGCGATGCACAATCGTACAAGAACTGCGCCGACAGGCTGGCTATCGTGGACTGAAAGCAACCACAGGAGCCACGCCATGAACGCTTACAAAAGCCTGAACTTCGCTGAAAAAATCGCCAGGATCGATGCGTACTGGTCGCCCAGGGTCATCGCTGAAATGAACGACTACCAGTTCAAGGTCGTGAAGTTGCTGGGGGATTTCATCTGGCACGACCACCTCGATACCGATGAAACCTTCATCGTCCTCGAGGGCCAGTTGCGCATCGACTTTCGCGACGGCCACGTGCTGGTAAACGCTGGCGAAATGCATGTGGTGCCCAAAGGGGTCGAGCACAAGCCGTGCGCCGAGCAGGAGGTGAAACTCCTGCTGATCGAACCCAAGGGCGTACTCAACACCGGAAGCGAAGGTGGCGAACGTACTGCTGAAAATGACGTGTGGATATGACCCGCTAACGGTTCAAGCCTGGAGTGTCTTGCCATCCACCGGCTCGCCGATGGTCAGGAAGTGCCCACCGGCCACATGGTGCAAGGTCCGCAACGCGTCTTGTCCCTCGAAGTGCCAACGGCCATCACTGAACACGCGCTCGTCGGCCTGAGCGGCAATCACTTCGGCGAGGAACAGGTCGTACCGCTGGTGATTGTCGGGCTCGGGCAACAGTCGGCATTCGAGCCAGGCGACGCAGCCTTCGAGCATCGGGGCGTCGATCAACTCGGCAGCGAAGGTCGGCAAGCCGTAGGTCTGGAACTTGTCACGGCCCTGGTCCCGGGTCAGTTCCAGGCCGGATGTCGAGCCCACGGTTTGCACGATGTCGGCCTGCGCGGCGCAAGGAACGTTCAGTACGAAAGTGCCCGAGGCTTCGAGCAATTGGCGGGTCCAGGTGGACTTGTCCAGGACCACGGCGATTTTTGGCGGTTCGAAATCCAGCGGCATGGCCCAGGCCGCCGCCATGATGTTGCGCTCGCCGTCATGGGCGGCGCTGACCAGCACGGTCGGCCCGTGGTTGAGCAAACGATAAGCCTTGGGCAAAGGGACCGGACGGCGGTGGGAAACGCTCATGGATGTCTGCTCCTTTGGGGAAAGAGCCGATTGTAGCGACATACCCAACGAAAAGATCGCAGCCTGCGGCAGCTCCTACAGGGTCCGCAT